>JAKIUJ010000222.1 GCA_021647625.1 Desulfobacula sp. | reverse complement strand
TCCGGTCATTCTAAAAGTTAACAAAAAAGCACTGGAAGCGGGATCTACGGTAAAAAAATGTTTTGAATTTGCCCAAAAGGTATCAAAAGAGTTTTCGATTCCTTTTCTTTTTATGAGCTATGCTAATATTCTGTTTAAATACGGGTGGGAAAAATTTTCAGACCGGATGGCAAAAATAAACATCAAAGGTGCCATTGTGCCTGATCTGCCCCCTGAAGAAGGAAAAGAATATATGGCCGCCATGAAGAACCACACGCTTGATCCTATTTATATCTTTTCTCCTGAAACCTGCGATGAGCGTTTAAATTATCTTTCATCCCATGCCTCGGGCTTTGTTTATTGTCTGGCAAGAAAAGGGGTGACAGGCAAGGAAACCAAATTTTCAAATGACCTTACCGCCTATCTTAACCGGTGCAGAAAGGCAACAGATCTGCCACTTGCAGTTGGATTCGGTGTAAAAGACAGGGCAGATGTTGATTATCTGAAAGGAAAAGCTGATATTGCCGTCATCGGCTCTCAAACCATCCGGCTGGTGGAACAAAAAGGTGTCAAAGCGGTGGGTGACTTTATTCGCAGTGTTCGATAAATTATACCTCATTCCAAGCTTTTTTGCTTTTATTGATTTTTTTATGGACGTTTTCCCAGGTCTTTGTTTTTAAAAATGAGTCTTTATACCGGTTCAGCATTTGGGTAAACATGTCAAACGGAATGGTGAACGACAGCTCATCTGTTTTGAAAAATTTTCTGGCAGAAGGGTCCCACCCCCCGATTACGGCTTTTGACTGTCCTTTCTCAAGATAATGAAGAGGCCAGACAGCCAGGCTGCCGCATGCAGCACTCCATGGAGATGCCACAACTTCAGGGTCATTGGTGACAAAGGCGGCCAGTTGGTGCAGACCGTTTAAGGGTTCGGGACGGGTGAAAAAAGAGACAAGAACAGGGGTTTCTTCCTCGTTAAATTGGCTGATGGGTTTGAACACACAATATTCTTTTGCCGCAGGAACAGGATTAACATATTCAAATATTTTCCGAAGGTTGTCCGGTGAATCACAATAATGTTCCCCCTCCATTTGTCCTGGAATACCGGAAGAAACATAGTGAATAATGGTTTCAGCCTGGGGTTTGTTAAAGCCAAGCCAGAAGGCACCACCCGGGCAGCCGAACTGGGTGGATGAAAAATAGGCGCTTGTTTTCTTTTTTCGGGCCAGCCAGATTTTGCCGATCACACATGAAAATTGTCCAAAGGTTTTGGACCAGTCGATCTCATTTTTTATCTCTTTGTCCCGGGTGGGCAGCTCATAAGTATCCGGGCTATACCCATTTTCAGGTTTGGTGTCAGTAAAAAACATTCCAAAAGGTTCTTCACTAAGGCCTAAGGTATCAATAAAATTCGGAATATCGTTTATGGTTTGATGGTCCATGGTGCCTCCCGGAAAATGATTAAGAATCAAACAAGCCCATACCCTGAAGTAGAACAAAATTAAATGGAAAATAAAAGAAAAAGTTTAATTAATAAGCCAAGTTTTGTTATAAGATTAAGGACGTGACTTTTGAACGGTTAAATAGTCTGACCGGAAATCCTAATGTTTGGGCAACTTTTCGTTCAAACACAAAAATTATAATCCAAATGGGAGTGAGAGCGTTTATGAAACCTAACATGCTTAAATCTGTCAGCTGGCTGTTCAGCCTGTGTTTTATCTTCATGTTTTTGTCCGGATGTAATACAGCTTACTACGCAACAATGGAAAAATTTGGAAAAGAAAAACGACATATTTTAGTTGATAATGTAGAAGATGTAAAAGAGAGCCAGACAAAAGCCCAGGAAGAGTTTACCGATGCCTTGACCCGTATTAAGGAACTCTATGCCTTTGAGGGTGGTGAACTGGAAAAATTTTATGACCGGTTCAAAGACAGCTATGAGGATTGTGATGACCGGGCAAGGCAGATTGAAAAAAGGATCAACGATGTAAAACAGGTGGCAAAAGATCTGTTCATTGAATGGGAACAGGAAAATGCCCAGATCAATGATACTGAAATGAGAAACAGCAGTAAAAAATCTTTACGGGATGCAAAGGTCAAATATGCAAAGCTTGAGAAAGTCATGGCAGACTCTACAAAAAAAATGTACCCGGTACTTGCCAAGCTCAAAGATTATGTCCTGTATCTCAAGCATAACCTCAATGCACAGGCTGTCGGCTCCTTGAGCGGGGAAGTGGTATCCATTGAGAATGATGTGGAAGGTCTTATAAAAGACATGACGGCCTCCATAAAAGAAGCACAGAATTTTATTAATAGTTTCAATTAGTGCAGTGGAGATATTATGAAAGTGGATGGAAAAGATATGCGTCCCATCTGGTTTAACCCTGATTCTAAAATTGTTCAGGTTATTGATCAACGATTTTTGCCCCATAGATTAATCGTTGAAGATTTGTTGACAATGGACAGAACCATTTATGCCATCAAAGAGATGTTCGTCAGAGGGGCTCCTTTAATAGGTGCCACCGGTGCATTTGGAGTGTATATAAGCCTGGTTCAGAAAAATAATAAAGGAGCGGACAACGCGTATCTTATCTCGGAATGCAATAGGTTAAAGGATGCAAGACCCACAGCCATGAATCTGTTTTGGGGTGTGGACCGTGTTTTAAAAATTGCTTTAAAATATGACACCTATGAAGCTCGTGTTAAGGCAGCACTTGATGAAGCCCTTGCTGTAACAGAAGAGGAAGCGGTTAATTGCAAGAAAATCGGTGAATACGGCATGCCCATTATTGAAGAGATCAGCAAAAAGAAAAATGGAGCACCGGTGAATATTTTAACTCATTGCAATGCTGGGTGGCTTGCCTGTGTTGAATACGGTACGGCAACAGCTCCTGTGTATACAGCTTTTGACAATGGCATAGATGTTCATGTCTGGGTGGATGAAACAAGACCCTTAAACCAGGGATCGCGTTTGACAGCATGGGAGTTGGGGAAACACGGGGTGCGCCACACGGTGATTACAGACAATGCCGGTGGCCATATCATGCAGCACGGCATGGTGGATCTTGTGATTGTGGGAACAGACAGGACCACACGGGCAGGGGATGTGGCAAATAAGATCGGTACCTATTTAAAGGCCCTGGCTGCCCGGGACAATAATATCCCCTTTTACGTGGCATTGCCATCCAGCACCTTTGACTGGGATATTACAGATGGTATTGCCGATATTCCCATAGAAGAAAGAGATCCCGATGAGATCCGGTATGTTCAGGGTCTTTGCAATGGAAAAATTAAGAAAGTTCTTGTGCCTCCTGAAACAAGCTTCGCTGTCAACCATGCGTTTGATGTAACGCCCGCTCGGCTGGTCACGGGCTTTATTACGGAAAGAGGCATTTGCAAAGCAGGTGAAAAAGGTATTATGGCTCTGTTCCCGGATAAAAAAAAATAGATATTTTTCGTCCAAACACGGGTTTTTCGGTCAGCCGGTAGATAAAAATAATAAAAGGCAAAATCATGAACAAAAAAATTAAATATGATAAGCGGTATCAAGAAGGGGACACACCCTGGGAGTTGGACAGGCCGGATAAGAACCTGATAAAAGTAATCAAAGAGCAGCAGATTCAACCGGGTAAAGCTCTTGATATCGGGTGCGGGACTGCCAGTAACGCAATATGGCTCGCCCGGAACGGATTTGATGTAACCGGTGCTGACTTTTCACCATTGGCCATTGAAAAAGCAAAAGAAAGAACAAAACAGCAGGGTGCAAATATCCGCTTGATGGTAAAGGATTTTCTTGACGGAGATGTGGTTGGGTTCGATTTTGAATTTGTTTTTGACCGCGGCTGTTTTCACGGGTTTGCAAAAGAAGATCAAAGAAAACAATTTGCTAAAAATGTCAGCCGGCATCTGAAAGAAGACGGCCTATGGCTCAGTCTTCTTGGCAATAATGATGACGAACCAAGGGATGAGGGTCCCCCCATGCGGTCGGCACTTGAAATTATTATGGCTGTCGAACCTTTTTTTGAACTTATATTTTTAAAGGCAGGCAGGTTTGACTCACGCCTAGAAAAACCTGCCAGATGCTGGTTGAGTTTGATGAGAAAAAGAAACAAAACATAAACCACAAAATGAGGATGGATGATATGAAAGATAACACCATTGCCGTTCATGCAGGAACCTTAAGGGATGAAAAAACAGGCGGAGTCAACACACCGATTTATACATCTTCCGCCTGTGATTATCGCAGCCGGGATGAAAGTCCTTATCCCCGGTATTTTAACACTAAAAATCAGAAAGCCGTGGGCGAAAAGATAGCGGCTCTTGAACATGCACAAGCTGGACTTGTGTTCAGTTCCGGCATGGGTGCCATATCAACTTCCATTCTGGCCTATGCCGGTGCCGGAGACCATGTTGTGATGCAGGATGCTCTGTATGGCGGAACCCACAATTTTGCGACTGAGTGGTTTTCTCACTTTGATATTGATGTCAGCTTTACTGAAACAAGTGCTGACAGTATCATTAATGCCATCATACCTGAAACACAAGTTATTGTGATTGAAACTCCTACCAACCCATTGCTGGAAGTTGTGGATATTAAAAAAATTGCTCAGTTTGCCGCTCATAAGCAGATCACAACCATCATCGATAATACCTTTGCAAGTCCGGTTAATCAGAATCCCATTGATTTTGGCATTGATATCGTGGTTCACAGTGGTACCAAATATCTTGGTGGTCACTCAGATCTTTGTTGCGGCATGGTGGCCTGTTCCAAGGTTAAAATGGAAAAAATATTGAGCCTTGCCAGGGTATTGGGGCCAAGCCTTGACCCGCGTCTTTGTTATCTTTTGGAACGTAGTATGAAAACTTTAGGGTTAAGGGTAAATGCACAAACTAAGAATGCTATGCAGATAGCTCAGTTTCTGGCCGATCATGCGGATATTGCAAAGGTTCATTATCCCGGGCTGAAAGATTTTAAGGGGCATGAAATTGCCAAAAACCAGATGAGCGGATTTGGTGCCATGCTTTCTTTTGAATTAAATGACAAAGATCCCGATTGGGGGGGAAGGGAATTAAAGATCATCAGTCCGGCTGTCAGTTTAGGCGGTGTTGAATCTACTATCTGTCCGCCAAGCTCGACCTCCCATGCAAAAATGACAAAAGAGGAAAGGCAAAGGGTGGGTGTAACAGATGCACTTTTGAGGCTTTCCATTGGTCTTGAAGATATACAGGATTTAAAACAAGATCTTGACAATGCCTTGAAAAAAGTTACAAATTGAGGCTAAAGATGGGAGATGGAATTAATCAGTGCCTGACCGAAATTACAAAAAGATTACATATGCTTACTGACTTAGAAAAGAAAATTATTGCCCTGTTGCAAACCGATATTCCGGTGGTTAAACGTCCTTTTAAGGAAATGGCCAAACAGATCGGTATTACCGAAGAACAATTTTTGACCGTGCTCAAAAATCTCAATAAAAGCGGTATGATCAGGCGGTTTGGCGCGACACTTAAACACCAGAAATCCGGCTTCAAAGCCAATGCCATGGTGGCCTGGAAAGTGGATGAACAACAAGTGGAAAAAACCGGGAGTATTATGGCAAACTTTAATGAGATCACTCATTGTTATAGACGGAATCCTGCGCCTGGATGGAAATATAATTTGTACACAATGGTCCATGCCGCGACAGAAGATGAGTGTTATGCCCTTGCAAAACTTATTTCCGAGGCCACCGGCCAAAATGAGTATGAATTGCTTTTCAGTCGAAAAGAGCTCAAAAAAACATCCATGAAGTACTTTGAAGACTAAATTTCCCCATATTCTTTGCGTTAACCCCTGGATTCATGATTTTGCGGCGTTTGATTTCTGGGCAAAGCCTTTAGGGTTGTTATCACTTGCTGCTATCCTCCGGGAACAAGGTATAAACATTTCGTACATAGATTGCCTTGATCGTTTTCACCCCCGAAATTCAAAAAAGGTGAAGATTGCCCGGGATGGGCGCGGACCCTATCGAAAAACGGAAATCCCTTTACCCCTGAACCTTGAGAACATTGGGAAACGGTTTTCCCGTTACGGGATAGACCCATCCTGGTTTAAATCAGATCTTAGACAAATTGAAAAACCAGACCTTATCTTTGTCACATCCATGATGACCTATTGGGCAACCGGAGTAAAAGAGACCATTGATGTTATCAAAGACATATACCCGGATGTACCTTTGGTTTTAGGCGGTATCTATGCAAGTCTCTGCCACAACCATGCCAAAGAAAATACCCAGGCAGACCTGGTGATTAAAGGTCCTGGAGAAAATCAGCTGGGCCGGGTCATTAAA
>JAKIUJ010000221.1 GCA_021647625.1 Desulfobacula sp. | reverse complement strand
TTTAATATCTGGCGGGATCAAGTGGGTGTGCCCGAAGAAAGAATTGTTAGGTTGGGCGAAGAAGATAATTTCTGGTCCATGGGTGACACAGGCCCCTGCGGTCCATGCAGTGAAATCCATATTGACCGTGGCCCTGAGTTTGGTTGTGATCGAAAGGAATGTGCTGTCGGGTGTGATTGCGATAGATGGCTGGAACTCTGGAATCTGGTGTTCATGCAGTTTGAAAAAGATGAGCATGGCAATATGGAACCTCTGCCAAAACCCAGTATTGATACAGGTTTAGGTCTTGAACGTGTGGTCTCGGTTCTCCAGAACGTCCCCACTAATTATGATACGGATCTTTTTGTTCCCATCATGGAAAAAGTCGGAGAACTGGCCGGTAAAAAACGCCATGAATCAGATCAGGTGGAGGTGGCGATGAAGGTGATTGCCGATCATTCCCGTGCCACTGCCTTTTTGATCTGCGACGGGGTCATGCCGTCCAACGAGGGCCGTGGTTATGTGCTTCGCCGTATTATGCGCCGGGCCATCCGGTATGGAAGAAGCATCGGGCTTGTAAAACCGTTTCTGCATGAAACTGTTCAGACGGTTTTTATGATTATGGACGAGGCATATCCTGAACTCAAAGACTCTTCAGTCTTTATTTTGAATGTTGTGACAAATGAAGAGGAAAAGTTTTTAGAAACCCTTGGCACCGGCATGAAGCTTTTGGAAGGCACCCTGGATGAGATCAAGGCAAGCAATAGTGCAACCATTCCAGGAGATGTAATTTTTAAACTCTACGACACCTTTGGGTTTCCCGTCGATATTATCCGGGACCATATCAAGGAAATGGATATCAGTCTGGACATGGATGGATTTGATAAAGCCATGGCCCGGCAAAAGGCAAGATCCAAATCAACCAAAAAATTTACCGGTGTTGGTCAGGCGTACAGAGAATTGACGGCAGCGGGTATCAAGACTGCGTTTGAAGGGTATGACAGTCTTGTTGGATCATCAGAGGCTTTGATCATTGTAAAAGATGGCAAAGAGATTCAAACAGCCCAAAAGAGCGATGAAATTGAGATTGTTACAACGTCCACGGTGTTTTATGCTGAATCCGGCGGACAGGCAGGGGATGCTGGTGCTTTTGAAAATGATAACACCTTTATTCGCATTATAGATACGGTTAAAGATCCTACAGGTATTGTGATTCATAAAGGAATACTTGAAAAGGGCGAGGCTGAAAAAGGGGATAGGTTTACCCTGAAAGTGGATGTGGATAAACGTTCCAGCACTGCTGCAAATCACACGGCCACCCATATTTTGCATTCCGCTTTAAGAAAAATTTTGGGTGATCATGTTAAACAGTCAGGTTCCCTTGTTACAGACACGCGGTTAAGATTCGATTTTACCCATTTTTCATCCATTTCCATGGAAGAATTAAAAGCCATTGAAAATGAGGTGAATTTAAGAATTCGTGAAAACCATTCTATAATAACCAAAGAAATGGATATGGATGAAGCCGTTAAATCCGGTGCCACGGCATTGTTTGAAGAGAAATACGGAGATATCGTCCGGGTGGTATCTCAAGGGGATTTTTCCCAGGAATTGTGTGGAGGAACGCATACCAGTGATTCCGGTAATATAGGTCTGTTTAAGATTTTGTCCGAAGGCGGGATTGCATCCGGTGTCAGGAGAATTGAGGCGGCGACCGGTCAGATGGCCATTGATGCTGTTCATCAGGATCAAATAAGGGTTACGGCGGCTGCCGGCTTATTAAAAGGCGCAAAAGAGGATGTGGTCACCAAAATTGAGATCTTGATCCAGGATAAAAAACTCCTTGAAAAAGAGTTGGAATCCCTGAAAGCCAAAATGGCCTCAAAATCAGTGGAAAATATTGACGACATCATCAAAGAGATCAATGGGGTAAAAGTGCTGGCTAAACGGGTGGAGATTGAAAATCCATCCCAGCTTCGAGATTTGGCAGATAAATTTAAAGCCAGGCTAAAGTCCGGTGTTATTCTTTTAGGGGCCCAGTCAAATGGCAAGGTATTGTTGATTTGCGTTGTGACCGACGATTTAACAAAAGAATACAGGGCAGGCGATATTGTAAAAGCTGCGGCCAAGGTGGTTGGCGGCGGCGGTGGCGGCCGACCGGATATGGCCCAGGCCGGTGGCACCAAACCTGAAAATCTTGATAAAGCCTTGGGATCTGTTTTTCAAACAATGTCATGACTGCATACTTTATAAGACGATTGCTTCTGGTGATACCGACATTTATCGGTATCACCATTATGGTGTTTACCATCACTCGTTTTGTGCCCGGTGGTCCCATAGAACGGATCATCTCCGATACCCGGGCCATGCAAACAGGTCAAAGCGGCAGTTCGTCCGTCAGCACCGCCGGTCAAAGTGGCGGCCAACCCCTTTCCGAAGAACAAATCCAAAAACTCAAAGAATACTATGGATTTGATAAACCCATATTGACCAGTTATTTTATCTGGCTTTCTAAGGTCATCACAGGTGATTTAGGCACATCCACACGATACTATGACCCTGTCTGGGATATGATCAAAGAGAGAATTCCTATTTCTCTGTATTTCGGATTGTTAAGCCTTATCCTTATTTACGGGGTCTGTATCCCGCTTGGCGTGACAAAGGCGGTGCGGCATAAAACAGGATTCGACAATATTTCCTCCATTATCATTTTCATGGGATATGCCATACCCGGCTGGGTGGCAGGGGTTCTCATGCTGGTACTCTTTTCTTCCAACTATGATGTGTTTCCTTTGGGGGGACTCACATCCGAACTCTTTGATGAGATGAGTCTTTTAGAAAAAGCCCGTGATATCGCCTGGCATACCATTCTTCCTCTTTTATCGTATATTATCGGCTCTTTTACGGTTATGACCCTTTTAATGAAAAATACCCTGATGGACAATCTGTCTTCGGATTATGTAAGGACAGCCATTGCAAAGGGGCTGCCATTTCGAAAGGCGGTGCTGAACCATGCCATGCGAAACAGCTTGATCCCCATTGCAACCAGTTTTGGTAACAATATCTCCATTATTTTGATGGGATCATTTTTGATTGAAAAGGTGTTTAATATAAACGGCATGGGGCTTTTGGGATATGAATCCATATTGGACCGTGACTACCCGGTTGTTATGGGTATCCTTGTGATCTCTTCTTTATTGTTTATGATCGGGAATATTTTGTCTGATATATGTGTGGCGCTTGTTGATCCACGAGTTAGATTTAAATGAGGTAATAATAATGGCATTCAATCCTGTTACCATTAAAAAGATCAAACGGTTTCGATCGATTAAACGCGGGTTCTGGTCATTGATCATTCTTGGGATCATGCTTTTTGTCTCATTTTTTGCCGAAGTTTTTATCAATTCAAAGGCATTATTGGTCCATTATAATGGAGAATTTTATTTTCCCACCTATACACAGATGATTCCGGGGAAGCAGTTTGGTCTGGGGTATTCCTATGAGACCAATTACAGAGAATTAAAAAACAAATTTAAACATGAAAATTCTTCCAATTTTGTTATCCTGCCGCCGGTGCCTTTTAATCCGTATGAAAATGACTTAAAGACCAATTCCTATCCGCCTTTTGCTCCCTCTTTAAATGAGAGACATTTTTTCGGCACGGACAATGTGGGAAGAGATATCCTGGCAAGACTTGTTTATGGCTTTAGAACAGCGATCATTTTTTCGTTTATCCTGTTGATATTAAACTATACCATCGGCATCACCATCGGCTGTTCCATGGGGTATTTCGGCGGGAAGTTTGATCTGTTTTTCCAGCGTATTATTGAAATCTGGACCAATGTGCCGTTTTTGTATGTTATCATTATTATCGCGTCCATTGTGATACCCAATTTTTTGATCCTCGTATTGATTATGGCATTTTTCGGATGGATCGGCATTACCTGGGTGATGCGGACCATGACCTACAGGGAAAAAGAAAAAGAGTATATTCTGGCGGTTCGTTCCCTTGGTGCTTCCCATGCCAGAATTATTTTTAGACATATTATCCCCAACACTATTTCCGTGATTGTTACCTATGCACCATTTGCTATCTCCGGTGGTATTGTTTCTTTAACCTCTCTGGATTATCTGGGATTTGGTTTGCCTGCCCCGACACCGTCCTGGGGGGAATTGTTGTCCCAGGGGTGGCAGAACATGGATGCCTGGTGGATCGCATCCTCTGTTGTTGGGGCACTTGTGATAACCTTGATGACGGTTACGTTTATTGGAGAAGCTATCCGAGAGGCGTTTGATCCCAAACTCCATACGATTTATGAGTAAGGAACGGGAATTAACTAATTGAACTATATGCCGGATCATAAATTCTGGTGTCATTCAACAGGGCATCAATGTCCAGCTGAACCAGTCCTTTGTCATTCAATCGTTTGCCAATGGCGGTAATACAATCGTTGTCTCGCTACGCTCGACGGCCCCTGAACTCAAAGCTTTACTTTCTGTTAAGTTTCATTTAGGCCATTTCCCCATATTCAACTTTTTAATTTAACACCGTGTTCCATCACCTTGCGAGCTTTATCAACCTTATTAGGGCTGATGCTCAGTTCCTTTGATCTGAGTTCATTGGTTTCTTTCCGGGTCGGTTTGGGTATGTCGGGATCTGCTTTTTTTTGTGAGGCTTCATGGATGGTGTCAAGCAACTCAAGGCATCTTAAAATATCATCATCTGACATGTTTCTGCGGTTGCGCTGGGCATGAAAACCGTACAGGATGGCGTCATCCTCATTTTCAAATTTTTTAAACAGAACCGGCACTTCTTTAAGTCCAATCGCTTTGGCCGAAGCAAACCGAGTATGACCGTCCACTACAACATTTTTTTCTTCCCACACAATGATGGGGAAAACCGGGTCAAACCCGTTTTTATCCATGTCCTGCCTGATCGAATCAAGGGTATCGTTTCCAATGGGAAACAGCGAGGCAAAGGGGTCTTGAATATTCAGTTCAGAAATATTTATTAAATTAGTTTTCATAACATCACCATGCTTGTATTGTTTCCATATTATTGCGCCGATTAAAACGAAGGCCGTTATACTCCATTTTGAGGCTATAGAGCAATCCCTAATTTTAAACGAGCCAGGCGCTTACCATTGTGCATGATGTGCACGAATTGTTTTTTTAAGTCATATTCTATATATTGAGCAGATTTCATGGCCACAGCCTCCTATAGCCTATCTACCATGTGAAAGCACATATCTATTCCTGCTGCCACCCCGGCTGAGGTGAGGATTTTTCCATTGTCCACAAACCGTTGGTTTTTGATGATTTCAGTTTCAGGGGCAAGGGCTTCAAGTTCCGGAAAAACCTGGTGATGGGTCGTGGCTTTTAATCCTTTTAACAGGTCCGTTTTTGCAAGGATCAACGCTCCTGAGCAGACAGACAATATGTTTTCGCAAAAAGGGGCGGTTTGGGTGACCCAGGTCAGAAGTTTTTCATTTTCAAGCAGGGCTCGTGTGCCGGAACCACCTGGAATGACCAGGTAGTCGGGCTGGGGGGATTCTTCTATAGAATAATCCGGGATCAGTTTTAAGCTGTTTTTGGCCGAGACCGAATCTGTGATCAGGCCCACGGTATATACGTTTAAAAGCGTGTGATTGTTGAGTTCATCCGTTACTGAAAAGACCTCAAAGGGTCATGCAAAATCAAGGACTTCCACATCGGTAAAAATTAAGATTGCCAGGTTGTTCTTTGTCATTATGTTTTCCTTTTTTTAAGGCAGTTTTTACAAATACCGTCCAGGCGCATTTCCACTTTATCGATTCGTCCTGGAAAGATATTTTTAAATTTATTAAATTCCACGGCAACGGTTTCCGGGCCCAGGCAGTCCATCCGGCCACAGGATTTGCAATAAAAATGGGGATGTGCCTTATGATGATCATTGGGAGCCAGGCCATAGCAGGCTGATCTGCCACCGGTGCTGATTCGGTCAACAACTTTATTTTTTACCAGAAGGTCGAGAATTCGATATACGGTTACCCGATTGATCGGTTTATGCCTATCAAGCGTGTCATGAATATCTGAAGCTGATAATGGATAGGTATTGTTGCCTATGATTTCCAGGACTCTTAGCCTTTTTTCCGTTGCATCAAGATTCGCAGAACTCAGCAATTGATTGTAGTTGCAGTTATCGCACATTGATTTGATCCATTAAAAGGGTGATGAGAAATACAGTGCCTGCCACCATAATAATCGAGGCACCGGATGTTAAATCAAAGGTATATGACAGCCACAGCCCGGACAGGGTAAATAATCCGCCTAAGAGACTTGATCCTATCATCAT
>JAKIUJ010000013.1 GCA_021647625.1 Desulfobacula sp. | reverse complement strand
AAAGCAAAAGATATTTCCAGAATTATTTCCTTGGCTGATGATGAATATAAGGCTATTGAAAAAGCAGTACAGAACAACATTCCTTTTGGCATCACCCCTTATTATCTTGCATTGATGGATAAAGAGTCCATTCATGACAGGTCATTGAGGGCTCAAGTAATTCCGACGGGTAATTATGTCGAGCAAATGATGATGAATCGGCAGAGCAATTCAAGTTGCGATTTTATGCTAGAGGCGGATACGTCTCCAATAGATTTAATTACCCGAAGGTATCCGGCAATCTGCATTTTCAAGCCATTTAATACGTGTCCACAAATTTGTGTATATTGCCAAAGAAACTGGGAAATTAAAGATGTCATGTCGAAATCGGCAATGGCTGGGGAAAAAAAAATACTCTCAGCAATCCGGTGGATAAAAGATCACCCGAATATCAAAGAGGTTCTCTTGACAGGAGGAGATCCCTTGTCTATGGGTGATAAAAAACTTGAATCAATTTTGTCGTTATTATCAGGGATAGAAAGTATTGAACGTATCCGGATAGGCACCCGTACCTTTGCAACTGTTCCAATGCGGGTGACTGATAATTTTTTGAAAATCGTTGATAAAATTTTACACTCGGGTAAGCGGGTGGCTTTTGTCACACATATTCAACATCCATATGAAATAACACCTCAACTGGTAGAAGCTGTCCACCGATTAAAAAATACAGGTGTTTCCATTTATAATCAGTTGGTCTATACATTTTTTGTGTCCAGACGATTTGAGGCCAGTGCGTTGCGACGTCTGATTGCTTTAATAGGAATTGACCCCTATTATACCTTTAATACAAAAGGAAAACTGGAAACGATGGAATACCGTGTTCCCATTGCACGATTGTTGCAGGAACAAAAGGAAGAAACAAGGCTTTTACCCGGTTTAAGTCGGACAGATGAAGCGGTTTATAATGTGCCGGGTCAAGGAAAAAATTATCTTAGAGCCGATATCCATCGAGACTTAATATCAATTCAACCGGATGGCTCCCGGCTTTATGAATTTCATCCCTGGGAAAGAAACGTCACGACAGAGCCTGAAACCTATATCGATAGAGACATACCAATACTCACATATTTACAGAGACTGGAGCAGATTGGTGAAAATGTTGACGAGTACAATACCATCTGGTATTTTTATTAAAAAATTCAATAAACAGGTATGGTAATATCGGATCGGCCAATGCAAATAGGTTTAAATATTTTGAATTCTGATATTTTGGTGAAAATATGACAAAGAAAAAAAGGCCTGTAGCTGTTGTTGTCAATACAGGAGACCAGAACGGATACGGAGTTGTTTCAAACCTGGGGAAAAAGGGAATTCGTGTTTTATCAGTGGATTCCAATCTCAAAAACGTCACTTTTTTTTCAAAGTATGTTGAAAAAAAAATTTGTCCGGATTACAAAATCAATGAAGATCTTTTTATTAGTTTTCTTGTTGATCTTGGAAAAGAATTCAAACCGAAGCCAGTGCTTTTTATTACCAGCGATTTATATCTGTTAAGCGTTTTAAAACACCGTTCCATTCTTGAGACTGTTTTCCACGTACCATATAGTACACTGGAGATCGTCGAAAAACTGGTGGATAAAACTCGTTTCTACAAAATACTTAAAAAATTGAATATACCCCATGCCGAAACCCATCTCCCAAAAAACCCGAAAGATCTAATTAATATAGCCGCACACCTGAACTATCCATTTATTATCAAAGCCGTTCACGCTAATAATTTTTCTAAAAAGTTCGGCAATAAATGTTTGAAAATTAATACCAAAGAAGAAATGATAACCCGTTATCAGGAAGCATACAAAATTGATAAAAATCTTATTGTTCAAAAAGAACTGTCAGGCACTGAACGATATCTAGTATGCATATACATGAATCGCCAGTCAATCCCTTTGGCCGTTTGCTGTTACCAAAAAATTCGAATTGTGCCTATCGATTATGGTAATGCTGTTGTATGTAAAACCATATGGGAGCCTGAAGCTGTTGATATCTGTGTCTCCGTATTGAAAGCTTTAAATTTTTCAGGACTTGCCGAAGGAGAAGTTCAAAGAGATGAACTGGATGGAAAATTAAAATTAACAGAAATAAATGCACGCTCGACAACCGAGGCAAGGCTTTCAGAAAAATGCGGTATGAATATGGAGTATTTAGCGTATCAAGATGCCATTGGGACAGCAAAGCCCATAGGCATAAGCACTTCAAAAAGTCAGGATGTTGTGTGGATCGATATATTTGGCGATATCCGTGCCGTCTTTTCAAAAGACGGGTATCTGCCAAATGGAAAAATAACCATCCCCCAATGGATCAAGTCATTAAGTGGGAAAAAGGCGTTTGCGTATTTTAATGTGTCTGATTCTTATCCTTTTTTTATCATGCTATGGCGTTTTTTTAGAACCTTTATATTTAAAAAAGAAAAACTTAATAATTTGTGGGCTCAACTAAAACGATCCATTTATCACTAAAATTGTACTCTAAAATCACTCCTAAAAAGATAATAATTCCAAAATAAAAAGAGTTATATCAGCAATAAGGATTTATTCCATGTCTGAATGGAAATTTGAAAAAGCAAAGAATTCGTTTGGCAAATATAAAAAAAATTGGCAAAAATTGTGTGTTGATGTCCTGGGGTTTAACCATCCTTTAATGCATGTCGATTATATCGAACCATTGTTAAAGCAGTTTGCATCGGAGGACATTCTTCTTGCACTTAAAGGGGAGGCAGGTGAAGAAGGGATGGTGCTTTTAAATCAGAGAAACTGGGGAGTTTGGGACAGTTTTGTTCCTAACACAGGACCCTTTTGTTTTTCATTGATTAAAACTTTAGATGAAGGTACTGCTAATTCTTCAATTGAGTCTTTAATGAAAACGCTTCCTGGTATTTCAGTCATGGTCTGTTTTAATAAATTGGATCCAGATCACCTGGGTGTTAAAATTGATATGCACAAAAAACATATTGAAAAAATAGAATATATGGATACGGTTAACATACCGGTTGACAGGTCTTTTGAAAATTACTGGCAGAAAAGGAGCAAAAACCTTAAGCGTAGTATTACCAAGAAAAGAAATCGTATTGAAAAAAACGGAATAAAAATGGAATGGACAGAGTTGACGCTTGAGAAAGAGATAAAGGAAGGACTTGAGACATATGAAAAACTCGAAACCCTTGGATGGAAGGGGAAAATAAATACAGCAATTACTCTCGACAACCCCTCGGGTCTTTTTTATAAGGAAATGCTTAGCCGATTTTCCAAAAGAAAAAAGGCATCGATCTTTCAGCTACTTTTTAATGACAAAGTCGTAGCTTCTGCATTAACAATACAGGGCGGCAGTATGTTGATTATCCTAAAGATAGCCTATGATGAAGAAATGAAAGATTATTCTCCGGGACTGATGATGATGTATGAACTCCATAAAAGGGCGTTTGAGATACCTGGAATTAAATTTATTGAACATTATGGCAGAGTCAAACAGACTGCAAAACAATTGTCAGTGAATATTCGCACAATTTATCATATAAATTATTTTCGAAACAGTTATATTCATGGTATAGTTAACGGTTTGAGAACGATAAAAAAACTAATAAACTGATTTTTTCAGATTGTAAAAAATAATATAAAGATATAAACCCACATACTCATGGATAATATTAAAAGCATTGCAGTAAAAAGTATTTTTTGGATGGCCAGTATCCGGTACATCAGCCAGCTAATATCCTGGAGTGTGACCATCCTTTTAATAAGGATATTGTCACCACATGATTATGGATTGATGGGGATGGCGCTGGCTTATATGGGGCTCATAAATATCTTTTTCGATTTAAGTATTGGGGAAGCCATTCTTCAGAAAAAGGATATCTCAGAAGTTGATATTAATACCGCTTTCTGGATCTGTATATCTTTTGCCACATTACTTTATGCTGCGACATGGCCGCTTGCAAGCATTTGGGCCTCTTTTTTTTCAGCTCCTGATCTTGTTACCATTGTTCGGGTTATCGGTATTAATCTTTTTTTTTCAAGTGCTAGAGAAATTCCCAATAGATTATTGGCGCGTGATTTTGAATTTAAGAAGCGTTCTTTTTTTGAATTGATATCCGCCATTTCGGCCCTTATAACTAGCCTTTCCCTTGCCTTGTACGGTATGGGGGTTTGGAGTCTTGTCATCGGTGAGATGGTCCGAAACGGTGTTTTGACCATTTGTATATTGTTATACATGAAATGGATTCCAAAATTCCTTTTTTCAATAAAAGCAGCCAAGCGGCTTTTAAAATTCGGAATTCCTATAACCGGGCATTACCTTTTGGGTTATGTGAGTTCCCGAAGTGATTCAATTATCATAGGAAGAGTTTTGGGACAGGATATTTTAGGATACTATACAGTCGCATTAAGTTTATCCAGAATCCCGATTACTAAAGGTATTTTGATCATTCAAAATGTTATGTTTCCATTGTTTTCAACTTTGCAAAATAATGTTGAAGAGTGCAGGAAGTATTTTTATCGTGTAGTTTATATCATTGCGGTGTTCTTTATACCTATGATGTTTGGTATGTTTGCGGTGTCAGAAGAGATTGTCATTCTGATTCTTTCACCAAAATGGATGCCCAGCCTTTTGCCATTTAGGGTATTTTGTATAGTTGGAATTATGTTATCCTTTACAGGTGTATTTATGGTGATCTTAAAATCAAGGGGGAATACATCAGCCGTTTTCAAGTATTCTCTCTATTCGGCAATTCTTTTGCCCATTGGCTATTCCCTTGCAACTCCATTTGGCTTGATGGGGGTTGCTTTGAGTTGGCTGTTCGTATTCCCATTACTTTTTGGATATCTGTTTTATTCAATAAAAATAGATATTGGTATTGATATCATGGAGACATTTAAGAGGGTAAAACATGCTATTATTGGCTCCCTATTGATGGTTGCAGGTTTGACTCTGCTAAAGAACTATATTCTTCAAAATCAAGTTTCTTTTGTTACATTTGCAATCAACATTGCTATAGGAATTTTTATTTATATAAGTTATTTTTTAATTTTTTCACGACAAACGTTTAAAGATATTCAAACTATATGGAAGACTCTGAAAAGTTAGAGCGAAAAATAGCCCAATACCCCTATCTTAAATTTAATAGGGAAGGTCTTGGCGACTTTAAACCTAAAAATGTAGTTCCAAGTGTTCTTGATTCTGGAATAGTTTTTTCTACTATAAATGCCAGGAGTGCTATAGAAATCGGTCTTCGTTGTCTAAAGCCACAAAAAGGGGATGAAATTCTGCTTCCTGCATATCAATGCCCTGTTGCTATCCATGCGGTCGTCAGGGCAGGTATGAGCCCGGTTTTTTATGAGATTTATGAAGATTGCACTATAAATTATGCCAATTTGAAAAGCAAAGTTTCCAGTAAAACCAAAGCCATTTTGGCGGTTCATTATTTCGGGTTTCCAACTCCAACCGACGAAATAAGAGAGCTGTGCACTGACTTGAACATATATTTTGTTGAGGATTGTGCTCTAACTTTTTTTGGCGAAAATAATGGAAGGCCTATAGGAGCTAAAGCAGATTTTTCAATTGCCAGTCTTTACAAGTTTTTTCCGGCTTATCATGGCGGGTTTTTAATTTTTCAAAATAAGAAGCTTGCAGAACAAATGGAAAAGCAGAGTACTCCCTTACTTTTTCAATTGAAATCTGCGTTAAATACACTTGAAATGGGATGTGAGTCAGACAACAGCCTGAGATTCAGAAAAGCTATTTTTGCTGCTAAAGACAGAATTTTGAGATGTTTTAAGCCTTCAAATTCCAAAGGTAATATCGCTACGTCTCAAGGCACCAAACAAAATCCCTTTTCACCTGAAGTTATAGATAAAACATATTCTGATCAGAAAATGCCGCTTTTTTCAAAAATGATTTACTCTATTACAAATAAAGAAAAAGTAATGGTAAAAAGGCAACACAATTTTCAGTTTCTGTCGAATGCTTTAAAGGATAAACCAGGATTGCAACCTTTAAAAAGGAAACTTCCAGCAACTGTGGTACCCTATAATTTTCCTATCCTCTCAGAAAAAGCGGATAAGCTTGCCAAGTTTTTAAGAGACAGAAATGTGAAAATAGCAAGATTTGCCGAATATCTGTGGAAAGGAATTAATAAAGCAGACTACCCTGTAACCTGTTTTTATGCTAAAAATTGTATTCAATTACCGATTCATCAATCTTTAACAATTAAAGATATGGAACATATTATCAATATTATAGATGATTTTTAAGCCGTTCACCCATATAATGAAATGATTAAAAGCGGGTGTAAAGAAGATACAATTACCAAAAGGACTAAAAGTGAGATTGAGGTTTTGAAAAATATTTTCTTCAGATTCAAAAGTGGCTCCTGTGTCCATGCAATCAGAATAAAAATACTTGAATTATGTTTAGTAATTTTAGCATTAATTATTCCTTTCATATTAATAGAAGATACCTTTGCTATAGACAAGCAAGCCTTGAATGAGATCGGGCCACTTCCTGATTTTTGTAAATATACAGCAGACAGTTATTTTAAGGGGAAAAGCATATTTTCTGTGCTTGAAACAATTGATAAGACCAAAAATAAGAACAAGGCATATAAAAAACTTTACAAATACTATAAAAAATTTGGGACCGATATGATTCATATGCATCATTATTGCCGTGGAATGACAAAATATAATAATGCTTTTGAATGCAGTACCGAACAATGCCGCAAACAGAAGATAGAAAGTGCTATAAGAGAGATGGAATATTTATTAAAAAATACAAAAAAAAAATTGTGGCCTGTGTTCCTTCACAATCAAGGACAATGGTTTCTGCAGCTAAATGAACCAATGAAAGCAATGAATGTTTTTATGAAGGCGGTAAAAACAAACCCCAGATACGTAAAAGGATATATATCGCTGTATTCACTGTTCCTCTCCTTGAATGATGAAACCAGGGCAAGGAATATACTTAAACTGGGTTTAAAGTATTCACCTTCTTCAAAGGCTTTGATGAAACTTAAAGCAAAATAAATGCGCTCTTTGGATAGGCAGAAAAAGTAAATATTATGATCAGAGATATTATATTAGCAAGTATTTTGTTAATCGCTTTTCCAAGCGTGCTGCTTAGGCCGTATAATGGTATTTATGTTTGGTCTTGGTTAGCATATATGAATCCGCATAGATTGACTTGGGGTGCTTTTAATTCAGCACCTTTGTCTTTGATTACAGTTGTATTGACAATAGCTGCTATCCCTTTTTATAAGGGAAAAAAGCAAGTAATATTGAATTTAACAACAGTGATTTGGGTATTGTTTATTCTCTGGATGTGCTTTACGACTTATTTAGCTCTTAATCCTGTGGATAGCGTTGTCGATCTTCAAAGAACACTTAAAATACAGTTCATGACAGTTATTACGATTTTTTTAATAACAGATATGAAAAAAGTTAACAGACTGGTTTGGGTCATTTGCCTGTCGTTAGGCTTTTTTGCAGTAAAGGGCGGTCTTTTTACCTTAAGGACTGGTGGACAATGGATGGTTACAGGGCCTCCTCACAGCTTTATTTCTGGAAATACCGAGATTGGTTTGGCAATGGTTATGGCTTTACCATTAATAAATTACCTAAGACTGATTTCAGTTAATCGATGGATTAACTACGGATTGATGCTTGCATTAATCTTATCATTTTTTGCTATCATTGGGACCCATTCAAGGGGTGCTTTTCTTGCAGGAGGTGCAATTGTTGTTTTTTTATGGTTGAAGAGTAATCGAAAAATTCTGTATGGTTTTATTCTGGCGATTATACTTTTTATATCTTTATCTTTTATGCCTGAACAATATTTTGACAAAATGAAAACTATTGAAACATATGAGGAAGATGCCTCTGCAATGGGCAGGTTGAATGCCTGGCAGTTTGCCTTGAATTTAACAAAAGAACGGCCATTTGTTGGTGGAGGGTTTCAAGTATTCACACCCTATTTATTTACTCAGTATGCTCCTAATCCAACTGATTATCATGATGCTCACAGTATTTATTTTGAAGTGCTTGGTGAGCAGGGTTATGTCGGACTTTTATTGTTTTTGACCCTGGGTTTTTTAACCTGGAGAAATATTAGATGGATTAACAGGTATACAAAAAATATTACAACACTATATTGGGCTAATCAGCTAATCAAAATGATCGAAATCAGTTTCGTTGGGTATGCAGTTGGCGGTGCCTTTCTTGGCCTTGCTTATTGGGATTTACCATATCAGCTGATGGCCATTGTGTTAATTGTAAAAGAAATTGTAAAAAAGGACCTGCTTGCTATGCAGCAAAATGGGTAAATTGTGAAATTAAGAAATAGAATGAATGTCCTGGTTTATACAAGCCTCTTTCCAAATTCTTTGGATCTCAATTTCGGGGTTTTTATTAAGAAAAGAATGGGTGCCTTTAAGAACCTGGATGGTTGTAATATTATTGTTGTTGCTCCTATACCATATTGTCCAAAGTGGCGATTTTTAAAAAAATGGACTTACTTTGCACATATGCCAAAGTTTGAAATAATTGATGGTGTTGAAGTTTTTCACCCTCGATATCTTTTGCTGCCTAAAATCAGCATGCCGTTTCAAGGATTTTCCATGTTTTTTTTTAGCCTGAAACTTATAAAAAGACTTAATAAAAAGCATCAATTTGATATTATTGACGGGCATTTTATTTATCCTGATGGTTTTGCATCTGTTTTAGTCGGCCGAATGTTGAAGCTCCCAGTATGCGTTTCCGCAAGGGGGTCTGATATTCATACCTTTCCAGAGAATCAGCTGATCGAATATTTAATTAAAGCTGTTCTTAAAGAATCAAACCATATTATCTCAGTGTGTGACACATTAAAAGACAAAATGATCCAGTTGGGTGCTAAAAAAGACAAAATTTCGGTTGTTCCTAATGGTGTTGATGAAGAATTATTCCATAAAGTATCGATGTATAAATGTAGGAATCTATTAGGGATTTCCTCAGATAAAAAGGTCATTCTATCAATCGGTTCTTTAACACGTAACAAGGGATTTCATCTTGTGATAGAAGCCTTGTCAATAGTTATAAAAGAAATTCCGGATGTCCATTATTATATTGTTGGGGATGGTGATAATCGAATTGAGCTGAATGCGATGATTTGTAATAATAGTTTACAAAATAATGTCAGTATGGTTGGGATTGTTCCTAATGAAAGCTTAAAGACATGGTATAACGCAGCTGATGTTTTTTGCTTGGCAAGTGCAAAGGAAGGATGGGCCAATGTCATTATGGAATCACTGGCCTGTGAAACTCCTGTTGTCACAACTGATGCCGGGGCAGCTCAAGAAATTATTACATCGATTGACCATGGTTATCTGGTTGAACGAACACCCCAAAGTATTGCTAAAGGTTTATTGAACGCTTTTAGGGATAATAGAAAGTTTAATATTGTTACTCCTCCCATTTCCAAACGATCTTGGAATAAAGTTGCGATTGAAATAAAAGAGATATTTATTAGAACAATATACAAATTTAAAAAAAATCTATGAGGGGTATTATATTTTGTGTGGAATAGCAGGAATAGTTCATCTGGATAAGCATGAAATCGATTTGAATTTGCTGGTTCGAATGACTCGTAGCCTAATTCATCGCGGGCCTGATGAAGAAGGATATTATATTAATAAAAATATTTCATTTGGAAAGCAGGTGACCCCTGATTTCCCGTTAAAATTATCCAACGGCTGTGGAAATATCGGATTTGGTCATAGACGTCTTAGTATTATTGACCTTGAGTCAGGTCAACAGCCTCTCTCAAATGAAGATGGGTCCATCTGGATTACGTTCAATGGTGAAGTATATAATTTTCAGGTTTTAAAAAAAGAACTGGAAAGCAAAGGCCATGTTTTTAAAACTAATTGTGACACTGAAACTATAATTCATGCATATGAAGAATGGGGGGAAGAATCAGTTAAACGGTTTCGAGGAATGTTTGCATTTGCAATATGGGATGAAAAAAAAGAAAAATTATTCATCGCCAGAGACCGTTTGGGAAAAAAGCCATTATACTATCATTTTGATAAAGGGCGTTTTATCTTTGGCTCAGAGATAAAAGCAATTCTTGAAGTTCCCGGAATTGATAAAACTTTGGATTTAACCTCTTTATCGGATTATTTTTCATTGCTGTATGTTCCTGCGCCCAAAACAATTTTTAAATCTATTCATAAACTACCTGCTGCTAATTATGCAGTTTTGACCAAAGATAAGCTGACTATAACTCCCTATTGGGATTTATCATTTTATCCTGATAACAATCTTACCGAAAACACAATTATTAGAGATCTGCAGGATATCCTTGATGAGGCAACACGTATCAGGATGATAAGTGAGGTGCCGTTGGGCGCTTTTCTTTCAGGTGGTGTTGATTCTTCTGCAATTGTGGCAATGATGGCAGGTGCAAGTGATGAACCGGTCATTACCAATTCTATTTCATTTAGTGAAGCAAGTTATAATGAAGCTGAATATGCCAGGCAAATTGCCGAATTATATAAAACCAGCCATAATGAGTTTCAGGTGACCCCAAAGGCTATCCCCATTATTGAGAAATTGGCCTGGCATTATGATGAACCCTTTGCAGACTCATCATCTGTGCCGACCTATTATGTTTCAAAAATGGCTAGAGAAAAGGTTACTGTTTCTTTGTCAGGTGATGGAGGGGATGAAAATTTTGCAGGGTATCGCAGGTATTATATGGATATGCGTGAGAATATGGTGAGAAATTTTGTGCCGGCCATGTTGCGACAACCGATTTTTGGTCTTCTGGGGAAATTATACCCTAAAGCTGATTATCTTCCCCAGATTTTCAGGGGAAAAGCATTTCTTTCAAATGTGGCCCGTGATCCAATAGGTGCCTATTATTTTTCAGTGTGTGCTGTCCATGATATGGATAAAAAACAATTTTTTAATTCCGATACACTTCGTGAGATCAATAAATATCAAACCTTTGATCTTTTTAAAAAAATTTATGACAATGCACCTGCAAATGATCACTTGTCCAAGATTCAATATCTGGATATTAAAACATATTTATGTGAAGATATCCTAACCAAGGTTGACAGGGCCAGTATGGCAGTTTCCCTTGAAGTAAGGTGCCCAATACTTGATCATGTGTTTATGGAATACGCGGCCAAGATTCCATCAAAAATGAAATTAAAGGGTCTTGAAGGTAAACACATATTTAAGAAATCTTTAAAGAAATTGTTGCCTGATGATATTTTATATAGAAAGAAAATGGGTTTTGGTGTCCCAATTTTAGAATGGATGAAAGGTGAGTTGAAAGGTTACACTCAGGAGCTTGTACTTGAAGGCAACGCGAGTAAAACCTATTTGAATATTTCCCATTTGGAAAAAATATGGAAAGAGCATCAACGAGGGATTAGAAACTGGTCAACTGAGTTGTGGATTATTATGATGTTTAACTTGTGGCATAAACGATTTGTCGAGTAGTGATGTAGAAAAACAATATGAGAATAAATGAATTTTAGAGTTAATCAATGGTCTTGAGTGTGGGGGAAAAAAAATGTGTGGTTCATATTCTGCATTCATTTTCTACGGGAGGAATGGAGAAAGGTATTGCTTCTCTGGTTCAGGCTACAAGCTGTGAATATGAGCATATTATTCTTTGTATCACAAAAACCGGAAGATCAGAAGAACTACTGCCAGCTGGTACTAAGGTACTCTCATTAGAAAAACCTGACGGAAATTCCATTCGTTTCATTTTTAAGCTTGCAAAAATTTTGAAGGATCTAAATCCTGATGTGGTTCATACCAGAAACTGGGGGGGGTTGGATGGTGTTCTTGCGGCACGCCTTGCCGGGATTTCAGGTGTCGTTCATGGAGAGCATGGATGGGGGGTGATTGATACTAATGGCTTGCAATGGAAAAGAGTAATAATCAGGCGGCTCATATCTTTTTTTACAAAAGAATATACCTGCGTTTCAAAACAGATGGTACAATGGCTGAAAAATGATATTAGTGTGAAAAAACCTATCACACAGATTTACAATGGCATAGATTTTGATCGTTACAGACCTTCAGATACAAATGAGAGCGCAAATAGAGTGTTAATAGGTATTGTAGGGCGCCTTGATCCGATCAAAGACCATTCAACTCTTTTTACAGCTTTTCAGATTGTTATAAAAGCAATACCCGATGTTGAACTGCTTGTGATTGGCGATGGACCTGAAAGAGAGAAACTCGAAAATAATGCTGGTATAGGCATTAGTTTTCTGGGAAATAGACGTGATATTCCTAAATTATTACAGACACTTGATGTTTTTGTCTTGTCATCTTTGAATGAGGGAATATCTAACACTATACTTGAAGCCATGGCAACAGCTATACCAGTTATTGCATCCAATGTCGGTGGAAACCCCGAACTTGTTGAAGATGGCATTACTGGACGTCTTTTTGAACCCGGAGATTCAGAGGGCTTGGCAAGTATCATACTTGATTATTGTCATAATACCGATAAAAGAAAACTTCATGGTAGGGAAGCAAGGAAAAAGGTTATGAAAAAATTTTCAATGGATAAAATGATTAACCAATATATAGAGGTATGGGAAAGGATATCCGAGCAATAGTTATAACGAAATGGAGGTATGATGGTTAATTTAAAGCAAATTTTAAGGTTGAGTTTGCTTTTTTTATTATTAATGGTTTCTTTTACTGTTGATGCCAATAGTGGGGAGTCTATTATCTCTCTTCGACTTCAAGAAACTTCTTGGCCGCCGAAAGGCATAAGCATGCGTTACAATGTAATCAGGGACACTGGTATTTCTTCAGTAGGAAGAGAAAAAAAAGGAAATACTGGTGGTGCCAAGAAATTGAAACTGAAAGGCCAGCAGGAATATATCCTTCTCGATATTGACCCGGTATCACTGAAGGGTAAAATAATCACTGGTGCTGTTTTACATGTACGTTCTTTTTCTCCTGAAAAAGCTCCTCTCATGCGGGTAGGGGTATCATCTGTGGCGAGCCCCTGGGAAGAGGGTGGCGGTATGTTCTGGTATCTTCCTAAAACCGGCAGTTCATGCTTTAATCAGGCTTTCTTTAAAAAAAGCAATTGGGCATATCCTGGAAGCAGTTTTATGGATGTGGTTTTTGGTAAGGGTAATACTATTTGGAAATTTGCTGAAGCCTCGAAACCGGATGCCGATGGATGGCAGAGCTTTGCTATTGATCCTGATGTAGTTTCGGCAAGGGTGGCCAACTTGAGTTACGGATTCAGTTTAAGCGATGAAGTAGGCTCTGAATGGGGTTGTAAAGATAGAATGTTTAACTATTCTCTCTTCCCGAACAGGCTTTTGTACAGTCGGGAAAATTCTAAAAAAAAACCGTGGATAGAAATTTGGACTCATGGCGAGGACAATGTTCCGCCTGAACCGATAAATTCGCTGGAATTTTCCAATGCAGCTCTTGCACCAGGACAAGTATTGATTAAATGGGAAACTCCCGTTGATCTCGGTGGGGGAAAAACACTCGGATTCAATGTGAAATATGAGATCGAGGGTGAAATAAAAATTGTACCCCGCTATTTGATCCCCATGGCTCGTAGTGCAGGAGAAGAAGTTGTAATGCATCTTCAGGATCTTCCATTTAAACCTGGTCAATATATAGATTTGATCATTAGTCCTGTGGACAGCGCTGGAAACATTGGAGCATCCTTCAAAAAGAGAATTAAAACAGCTCAAGATCAAAAATCAGTTCCTGATTTTGAATCCGGTATAAAACCTTTTTCTCCTGTTTCAGTCCTTCCGAATGTAAATGGCTTGAAGATTTCTGTTGTTGATTTGCTTGATAAAATAGATCCAGTGACCGGGAAAATGATTCCTTTACAAACAAAAGGGTACAAAAAAGGAAATCATTTGTTTGATGCAGCTAAAAAAAAATAAGGCTGCAATCTGCACGAAATGAGACTATTGCCTTTCAATTAAACCTTTCAGGCAGGGCAGATAAAATATCTGTTCAATATTTTTTTCCCGATAATAGTGAGCTGAATCCCAAAGTGTTTGAATTTTCTTATGTCAATGCTGCCAATTCAATGAAAAAAGACAAATTTATGCTTCCAGACCCACTGATTCTCGTAAATAAATCCGTATCTATTCCTTCAATTGGAAAGGGAGGCAGGACGATTGATCGTCAGAAAAGCCATTCCTTAATATGTGAGCTTTATATTCCCCACAATGAATCATACGGGAAAAAGCGGGGGAGACTTATTGTATCAGTTGGTCAGGAAAAAATAGAGTTTGAAGTTGATTTGGATGTCTGGAATTTTACTCTGCCGAATAAACTATCCTTTGTCCCGGAGATGAATGCATATGGAACTGTGAATCCTTTTAAAGGGTATGAATACTATAGATTGGCCCATGAGCACAGAACCTGCCTGAATCGGTTGCCCTACGGGTGGAGTGGTAGTCCGGCTTTTGCACCGGATATGAAAGATGGGCATTTTGACTGGAAGACGTGGGATGACAAAGTCGGACCATTACTTGATGGTTCGGCTTTTGTGCAATTGCCCAGGGAGAATGAACCAGTGGATATTTTTTATCTTCCTTTCAATGAAAATTGGCCGGTAAATATCTTTAAAGATTATACTCCATCCTATTGGGCAGATGAATCTTTTACCGAATATTACTCCGTGAAATTGGGGCAGGCTTTTAAGGACTTTGCAGAACATTTCAAAAAGAAGCTATGGTTTGATACGATATTCCAGTTTTATCTTAACAATAAAGTGACTTATCGGAAGAAAAATAAATTTTCTTCCGCACCATGGATTTTTGATGAACCAGTGAATACTCAGGATTTCTGGGCTTTGCGATGGTATGGATTCTTATGGCATCAGTCACTTAACTTGCTACCCACGGGCAATTTAAAAATGTGGTATCGAGCCGATCTGTCCTATAGTCAATTTAGTCGAAATAATTTATGGGGGATTACTGATATTGAATATCTGGGTGGAAACAATAAACAAAAAACAAGAATGTTAAATGATAGAAAAACCTTAATAGGGCAAACCTATTTTGCTGAATATGGAAGTGCCAATAAAATAGAAGATTCAAATCTTAAGAGTGTTTTGTGGTGTCTGTCGGCCTGGTTCAGAGGTGCGAATGGGGTGCTGCCCTGGCAGACAATAGGAACAAAAAAAAGTTGGGAAATAGCAGAGCAGACAGCATTGTTTTATCCAAATGTCGACGGCCCAATCCCATCTGTGCGTTTGAAGGCTTTTATGGTTGGTCAGCAGCTGATAGAATATTTGACAATGGTTTGTGAGTTGTATGATATTCCCAGAGAAATGATTAAAAAATGGTTTGACAGCTTAGTGGAAAAAAATAACGGAAATCCAGATATTATGATGATCTGGGATATGAAGAACCGTTTGGGAAAAATGATCTCACATAAAACTCCTGAATACAGAAGGTCATGGGTCAATTGGGAGAACCCTGAATGGAATATTGAAAAATTACCTGACCTTGGCTATGTTAAGCCTGCTCCTTTGATTGAGAGTGCTAAACCGTCTTGCAAGGATTTTATACATTAGAGACTGTTTAATACTCCCGCTAAAAATCAGCGAGATCGAGCATACTGAATCAATAATAAAATTTAGCTGACATTTTGACCAAAATATCGACAAGAAAAGAGAACCTCTAATCAAAAAATAAAAAAAAGAGAAGAGACAATGTGCCATTGACAACGTTATCAAAGTGGTTTAAACTGATTTTAAATATATAGCATATATTTGGGGGCATTTATGGCACAACTATTTTGTTACGTACCAGATAAAACAGCAGACCTGTTCCGCCAAAAAGCAAAACAGGCTCATTTTTCAGCATCTAAATACCTGGCTTTGCTTGTTAAAAATGAAATAGCTGAGGAGTGGCCTGAAAATTACTTTGATCTTTTTGGTTCTTGGGAAGGTGAGCCCTTGGAGCGGTCCGACCAGGGGGATTTTGAGAGTCGTTTGGATTTAGTTTGAAATGTATTTATTAGATAGTAATATTTGCATTAATCTGCTTAATGGTGGGAATGGTGCAATTGAGCAAAATTTTCGATCCCATTCACCTTTCGAAATTGCACTATGCAGTATTGTGAAAGCAGAACTGTTTTTTGGAGCAAGAAACAGTCAGAGAATTGATGCGAATCTTCAACGTTTACAGTTTTTCTTTTCCCCTTTACAGAGTTTGCCGTTTGATGATCGCAGTGCGGATGAATACGGGCTCATTCGAGCAGACCTGACTGCACAAGGCAACCTGATCGGACCTAATGATATGCTGATTGCAGCGATAGCACGCGCTCATAATGTCATTCTTGTAACTCATAATACCGGTGAATTTTGCCGGATCACAGGACTCAGATTAACTGACTGGGAGTAGATATTTAACGGTGAAAAAAACCAAGTGGTAAAAATAATTCATCTGTGATAATCAGTGTGATGAGCAAAATTAATAAGAATTTTTTTAAACGAAAAATATATAAAATACTGCCCCGAAATTTAAAATTAAAATTCTTGCGATATCTGCTTCCTGCGATCAAATTGAACATGGATAATATTATTTTCAGAACGGCGGCAACTCCTGAAGATTATCTTTCTGCTTTTAACCTGGTTTACAAGGTCTTTGTCAAAACAGGTTACACAAAACCCTGCAAAACACCATTCCGGCTGGCTCCTCAACACTGCAACAGAGATTCAAGAATTTTTATCGGAACTCATAAAGATGACAATATTAATAAACTGATATATTCCATCAGTATATTTCCGGATTCTGATACTGGCCTACCCATGGATATGGTGTTTAAAAAGGAGTTGGATTTATTGCGGTCACGGGGAAGATTTATTGTTGAAGCCGGCCATCTGGCTGCCGACCCGGCATTTAAAATGAACACCATGAACATTCCCATGCTGGGAAATAAGATACTTCATCAATATGCTTCAAGGCATCTTAATGCTGATGATATTGTTATTGCCATTCATCCTAAACACGAGTGGATTTATAAAGATTTGCTCTTGTTTGAAAAAATTGGAGAGATTAAAGAATATTCATATGCCAATAATAATCCTGCTTTGGCCATGCGGCTTGATCTCAGGGAAATGAAAAAAAACTATAAAAAAGCATACAAGAATATAAACAAGAAAAACAATTTATATCATTTCTTTTTTACTGAGAATTCAACTTCCATTATCCTGCTGGATCAATATTTTTCCATTGATAAAAAATTATTGGAAACGCTTGAATATTTGTATGGCTTTAAATCTCAAAACAGGAAGGATGATACTCTTTCTCAAGCCCGGTCAGCATGATTTTAAGCATGTCAGGGTTGTTTTTTGCTAAGGTTTTTTCTATTTCCTGTATTATTCCAAGATAAGGTATTCTTTCACCATGGTATTCAACCGGATCGCCTATCTGATGGAAAAGAAATCCATATTTTTTAAGAGCATAGAAAAGTTTTTTTTCAGTGATCATATACCAGTGACTGATCCCACGCCTTTTGCTCTCATGGTACAGAACCTGGTAAAGCCCTAACACGATGATAGGATTTTTTCTTCCGGACATTTCATCGGGAATTGATCCGTCATCGGGTAAAATTCCCCCTTCTTTTTTCATAAGATAAGATTCAACACCATACATCCCGTCTTCTTTCCTTCGTCGAAGATCCCGGCTCACGGTCAGTCTTGAAATTTCACTAATTTTTGATTTGTCTGGTTTTTTACCGATAAAGGTTGTCTTGACCGCATGCTCAATGGGCAGTCCTTTGTCTGAATTCAATACCAGCCTTATGGTTCCAACAACAGAATCGCTTTCATTCAGGCAGGCAAAGTGGATGGAATCGTTTTCATATTCATCGGTTTCAAGACCATTTTGATGGTCTTCTCTTCTCTCAAATCCAAATTCTTCCACATAGACTTCATGTCTCATACGAAACGTATCGTTGAGTACATCTTTGTTCTGAACTAAACCAAATCTGAATTTTCCATAACTGATACTATTGCTGATCATTGAAATTAGTCCTGTTTAGAATTGACTCTATTTGATATATTCGTTAAAAGATTATGATCTATAATTTATTTTTATAACTTGTTTGTCAAGATGTTTAAGCCAATGACTATAAGCCGCAGTGATTTATGAATAAGATAATTGATAATAAAATTTTCTTTTTGATCCTTTCCCTTATTGTATCGATACCTTTTTTAATAAATCTTCCTAAGATTAAAACTGTCGATAATGTGGATTATTTTACTATCGAAGATGATCCTGATTTGGAATTTTATGATGAAATAAGAAAAATTTTTGGCAATGATGAATTTTTCATAATTGCCTATAAAAATAAGAATATTTTTAAGCCGGAAAATCTTGCAATATTAAAGCAGATTACTGATGATCTTAATCAAATTAGTGGAATAAGACAAATCAAAAGCATAGCTAATGTGAATGATATCATTGGCGAGGATGAATTCTTTATTGTTCAAAAATTTCTTGAAACAATACCAGAGCACCAAGAGGATATAAATAAACTGAAAATTAGCGCATTATCTAATCCTTTATATATTGATAATTTCATATCCAATGATGGAGAAACTGTCGCTATCGTTGTTTCAGTATATGACAAACCCGATGTACCTGAATATCGAAAGAAAATTATAGAAAAAAGTAAGGTAATCTTACAAAAGTATTCTGAAAACACCGGGAAAGTATATATGGCTGGCTGGACCTCAACTAATTATTATCTTAGCCAATATATGAAAGATGATATTCGTACATTTATTCCAGTAACCTATTTCTTTATTACAATAGCAGTATTTTTCTTTTTTAAAAATCTTTGGCTTACTTTGCTGGCGCTATTAAATGTGAGTATTTGTATGGGGTCTACAATGGGGTTATTTCCCCTTTTTGACATCACGTTAAATAACGTCACAACAATAGTTCCACCTGTCGTTATGGCCTTAGCCCTGTGTGATACTATTCATATTTTTTCATATTTGAATTCAGAGTGTCTAATAGAATTTAAATCAAAAGAAAATGCATTAGCCCATATCTTAAAGAAAGTATTCAAGCCATGTCTTTTGACGACTCTCACCACAGCCATTGGATTTTTTTCGTTATACCTCAGTGAGATTCCACCTATAAAAGATTTTGCTCTGGTTGCTTCTTTAGGGATGCTTTTTGAATTCTTTTTTTCATTTTTGTTTTTACCACCTTTATTACTTCTTTTTGATGAACGAAAAATATTTTTTAATAAAAATGAAAATAAGACGATTACCATATTTTTAAAAAAAATAGGAACTATTGTTACTCATGAATATAAGTCTATTTGCGCTATTAGTGTTTTAATTATCATTATTTCCTGTTGGTTTTCTTCAACCATTAAAATTGAAACCAATCTTCTTGATTATTTCAAAAAGAAAGATGAGGTTAAAATTGCAATCGATTTTATTGAGGAGAATTTGGCTGGTATCAGTACTCTCGATATAATTTTAAAATCCACTACAAAAGAAGGATTTAAGTATCCGAAGAATTTAGAAATAATTCAAAGCATACAAACTTTTTCCAGCACAATTAAAGGTGTTGATAAAAGTTTGTCGTTCGTTGATTTTATAAAAGATATAAACCAATCATTTAACAATGAAGAAATTGAGTACTATAAAATTCCAAAATCCAAAGCCCTTATTTCACAATATCTTCTTCTCTATGATTCTGAGGATATTAATGATTTCATAAATAGCATGTTTGACCGCGCAAGAATTTCATTGCGATTATCAGAGCATTCAACAAGAGCACAAGCAAAAATTATTTCATCAATTTCAAATTATGTTAAACAATTCCAAAGCAATGATATTGAAATAAGAATTAGTGGAAGAGCTCTACAGGATGTGAATACTATAGATGCACTTGTTGCAGGACAAATTTACAGTCTTTCTGCTGCAGTTGTAATTATCATTCTTATTATGTTTTTTGTGTTAAGATCCGTTCCTTTAGGAATGCTAAGCATTGTTCCAAATATATTTCCAATTGTTTTTAATTTCGGGATTATGGGGCTTTTTGGAATTCCATTAAATACTGCTACTGCAATTATTGCTGCGGTGGCTATTGGAATTGCTGTTGATGATACCATTCATTTTCTTTCGGAATTTAGATGGAACCTTGATCAGGGAAAAGATGTGGAAGAAGCAATTGTAGATACGATACATTATAAAGGAAAGGCGATTCTTTTGTCCTCTGTGATTTTAGCAATTGGTTTTGGGGTGATGATTTTTAGTCGATTTGTACCCACCATTAACTTTGGAGCACTCACTTCAATAATTATGGTGGCTGCTGTGATTGGAGATTTGTTAATTCTCCCTTCAATGGCATTATTTTTTTTAAATTTTGATATGAAGACAGCAAAACATTAGGAGAATACGTATGAAATTAAGTGCCATGTTCAAAATTTTGACTAATTTCGGAATCTCCAATAAAGTTGAATATATAAATCAAGCCTTTTCAAGGAATATTGGCCTTTTAACAATTGAGGAACAACAAAAAATTTCAGATGTTCGAGTGGCTATACCCGGAATGGGTGGCGTTGGCGGCGTGCATCTAATCACACTTGCGCGAACAGGTATTTGTAAATTTAACATAGCCGATTTTGATCATTTTGAGGCCGCTAATATTAATCGTCAGTATGGTGCTCGAGTTCAGAATCTTGGTAAACCCAAACTTGATGTAATGAAAGAGGATGCTTTTTCAATTAATCCATTTATTGAATTTTCAATGTTTAGTGAAGGAATTAATGAATCAAATATTGATAAGTTTCTTGAAGACGTTGATGTTGTCGTTGATGGATTGGATTTTTTCAAGTTTGATATCAGAAGGTTATTGTTTAAAAAGGCTGCTGAGAAGGGTATTTACGTGATAACGGCAGGACCTATGGGGTTTAGTTCTGCGTTGTTGGTTTTTTCGCCTAATGGAATGGGATTTGATGAATATTTTAATATAAAAGAAGGTATGACGGATGAAGATAAATATCTTTCTTTTGCTATTGGGCTTGCCCCTAAACCAACACATATTAAATATATGGATTTAAAAAAAGTTGATCTTCAATCTAAGGCAGGTCCTTCATTGAACAGTGCATGCCAGATTTGTGCTGGCTTTGCCGCAACCGAGGTGCTCAAGATTGTATTGAAAAGGGGGAAATTACGACCTGTTCCAAGTTATCTCCAATATGATCCTTATTTAAGTAAGTTATGTAAAGGCTATTTGATTATGGGTAATAAAAATCCAATTCAAGCAGTCAAGATGAAAATTATTAAAATTATTTTAAAAAAAAATAAATCGGTATATAAAACTCAAAGGCCGGTAAAACCAAATGTCAATTTTAAAGCCGGCGATATGATTTCAAAATCAGTCCTTGAATATCTGATTACTGCAGGGATTCAAGCTCCTTCCGGAGACAATGCCCAACCATGGAAATTTGAAATTTTAACAAACCAGATTGATCTATATCTTGTTCATGACAAAGATTTATCCTTTTTTAATGTTAATCAAATCGCTTCTCAAATTTCATGTGGTGCTGTCGTTGAGAATATTGTTATTGCAGCCTCATCATTAGGAATTGGGTCTACTATTGAAGATGTTTTTTCTAAAAATGGCAATTTGGTAATATCTGTAAAGTTTAGCTGCAAAGGAATAGAAAAAGACAATTTATCTGATTATATTTGGAAAAGACATACAAATAGAAAATTGTATGAGAGACGATCCATTTTATCCGCAACACTTAGCAAAGTTTTGGCAAGTACAAAGACAATACAGGGAGCAAAGCTTCATGTTGTTACAGATAAGAATGATTTAAAAAAAATAGCCAATATAATTTATCAAATTGATCAAATTCGGAATGAACACAGGCCATTGCATGAGCATTTAATGAGTATGATTCGGTTTACGGATGAAGAAGCATTGGAATATCGGGATGGGCTACCCTTAAAAAATCTTGAAGCCGGATTGATTGGCGAATTGTTTTTAAAGATGACAAAACAATGGACCGTGATGAATATCATTAATAAAATCGGTATAGGCAAAATGGTGGCACGACATTCATATCAAGGAATTACTCATTCTTCCGGGGTTGCGCTTTTAACCATTGATGGATCAGAAGTCCAAGATATGATAAACGGAGGAAGAGCGTTGGAGCGTGTTTGGTTAACCTTAGCCTCTCTTGGCCTTGCGATGCAGCCCATGACTGCAATTACACTCTTTTATCAAAGGGTGGCATTGAATCGAGAACGTGATTTTCAATTGAAGCATCAAAAGATTTTGAACAAAATAGAGAAAAACTACAAAGAACTTTTTCATTTGGTAGGTAAGGAACCGAACAGGAATCAAATTATGCTATTTAGATTTGGTCATTCTGATAAAATTCATTGTAGGACACTGCGACAGGATCACACTACATTGATTCGAGAAGATATTAAAAAATAAATAAACAATATTTGAAAACTAAAAAACCGGTGAATAAATTTCTTTATCCACCGGTTTTGAAAACTATTTAAAGTTTATATGGAATTAGGCGTTAAATTTTCTTCTGCTAACTCTGGCAAATCCCAAAAGTCCGATTCCGAAAAGGATCATTGTACCTGGTTCAGGAACAACATTGAATTCAGCAGAACCTTCAGATTCGATATAGACTCTAATAGCATCTTCGCCAGCATCCGTCATTACACCATTCTCAGCAAATTCTGCTTCAAGATTAGCAATAATTTCTAAATCTGTCAGTACTTCATTGGTGTCGTTGGTATACATTTGTACAAAAATTCCGTTCAGGATATCTGAGACGTCTGCAAAGTCACCTAAATCCTTAAAGAAAAAGTAACCGGACTCTAATACATCGGTACTTAAACTCCAGATATCTACATTATCTGTCTCACCCGGAGTTAATTGTAAACTTCCGTTACCATTGGCAATATCAAATACTGCAACTAAGTCCCCATCGTCTGCACCGTAAAGTGAACCATCAGTTGCATCGATTGTTGCCCACTTCGAAGTCGTGCCTGAAGTAATATAGTCGTCGATGTAAATTGAGATAGAACCACTAGTAAATTTAAAATCCTGGTCACCAATGTCTCCACCAATAAAGTCAGCGGTAAAATCACCCATGCCACTCATCACGATAGTCATTTCAGGGGAGAATACACCAAACTCATCCGCGCCAATTTTTATAAGTGCGGTTTCTTTGAATGTACCAGAAGCAGTATTAGAAACCAGGCTAGTGATAGATAAATCAACTATGCCATAACTAGAGTAATCAATTTCGGTTACATAGCCATCACCGCCTGAATCTGTATTGAGCACACCATCGCCTCCAAGTGCGATACCAAATGGCAATGCATGGGCTGCGCTTGTAAACAGTACTAAAAATGTTGAGAGTAATAAAAACCGTAAAAATTTCATAAGTGAATTCCTCTTTTTTAAGATTAAAGTTAAAAACTGAAAATATATCAATGCAATGATGATGCCAGGCGAAACCTTTTTTGGGTCATTCTTTTTTGAACACCATTTTTTAAATTATATACTATAATTTCAAATAGATATCAATTTTTATGTGAAATGGAACAGGGTTGCTATCTATTAAAAAAAAGAAATATTCATTAAAATTCTAAATATGTGAAAAATAACTCACAATCTATGGGAAAAAAAATACATAATTTGTGACATTTTTCTCATACAGAGGTATATGGAAGTGGAAGCACGAGAAAGAAACAACAGATAGTAAGTTACGCAAGGAAGAGACTACGTCAGAAAATGGAACATGATTTTGAGTTGAAACAGCGATTTGAAAAAATAAATGATGCTTTGTCTCGATTAAAGAATTGAGAAAAATGGAAAACTTTTCTGAGTATTTTGAACTGGGGTATTATCAGCCCGAATTAAATTCCTAATCACATAAAATCTTTTTGATTTCCTCTTTCAGGTTAGGGAGGTGGGTGCTGATAATTTGCCATACTTCTTCTGCATCAATTCCAAGGTAATTATGGGCAACTATATTTCTAAAGCCTCGAATTTTGAACCAATCCACGTGCTTATTCTGTTCAATAAATTCTTCAGTGAGCCTTGCAACCATTTCCCCAATTATTATAAAGTTCATCATTGCTGCATCAAAATCTCTCTGGTTCTTATAAAAATCATCTGCACGAGAATAGTGATGTTGAATATTTGAGTATTTTTTCTATTGCATCATTAATTGACAGAATGTTTAGCTTGTCTTTTTCAAGCATAAATAACCTCATTCAAAATATAATCTTTAGCATAAGGCTTGAGATATTTTTCTCTACATATATCGATATCTCGATTTAAATTTGTTTTGAGATATTCTTTTAAATTGAGTTTTAAATTGAAAATATCTTGGGTTCCTGATTTGAATTCAATTAAAAAATCAATATCACTACCATCATTTTGTTCATTTCGAGCAAATGAACCAATTAGGCCAATTTTTGAAATATTATACTTTGAATGAAGATAACTGCTATTCGTTTTGATAAAATTTAAAATGGTGCTTCTGTCCATATGATAATATCTCCGTTAAAGGGCGCATAATGATAAGTGATTATAAAATTCACTTATTCATAAATTCAATTTAGCCGTATTTGATTTGTTTTTCAAGATTTTTATACAATAAGGCGACTGTCCAGTGTAAACAACTTCATGCGAACCATAGAAGGGGCTGGAAGTCCGGTTTTTTTAATGCTGCCTATTTTAACATCAAGCGGCCAGTCTGGATTTTTCGTACTGGTTATCATAGCCATGACACAATTTTGAGTGACATCATTAAATATTTTATAATCAGACAAAATCAATGCCGGCCGTCTTTTTTCAGTATTTTGATCCGTAAAAGGAAAAGGGACCGCTACAACATCAAATGTTTTATAAGCCACAGTAATGACAAGGTGTTGTTATCATGTGACTTTCCGTGGCAATGAAAGGCAGGATATATAGGGATGAAGAAGATTACATTCTGTTTTTCTGTAAATTTTGCGAATTTTATGATCAGGAAGGGGAACGGGGATAATCGGCTCTGAGGGTTTCAGGAGTGAAATTTGTGAAAATTATATTGATAAAGCAGAAGCTGGGCACAAAGAGAACTGCCTCGTTTAAAAGAAATAAAAAAGAGATATAATCCGGGAAAATTTGATGATGCTTTGTCTCGACAGGCTGTTACAAAACTCCAATTTTCCAGATTTCGGCGTTGGAAAAATCAATTTGATCCTCGGAATACTGCATGTATGCCTGTGGTCAAATTTATTTTCCGCCTTGAACTATGAAAAATTTGCATTCCGTAACAGCCTGTCGATTAAAAAATTGAGACAAATGGAAAACTTTTCTATCATGTTGAGCAAGAGAGATTGATAAGGACACCCGTTATTTTATTTGTGCAAATTTAGAAATTTAATAAGTCTTAACCCATCAACTGAATCAAAATGTTTGTCACAACTGATCAAAATTGATCCGCTTTCAATTGTATGGGATGCTATCCAAACATCATTTATGGGTATAGGTAGACCTTTCTTTTTTAGTGAGTTTTTTATAAATGCAAATACTTGCGCAGTTTCTTTAGTTCCATTTAATATTTTTACACCAGGCTTTTTTAAAAAAGTTTCAAAAATTTTACAATTGTCAGATTCTTTTTCCCCGCCTTTAAAACCGGCTAAGAGTTCTGCCATAACAAAAATAGAAATATAAATTATTTCAGAAACCGATAAAAAATTAAGAATTTCGTCATTTCCTAACATTAATGCTGTATAGGCGTTTGTATCTAAAAGAATCCTTTTCATTTCCAGTCACCAGTATCAATCTGTTCAGTTTCTATAATAGTGTCATTAAATTCTTCAAGGTCTTTTTTCGACCAACAACCTGAGAACTCTTGAAATTCATTTTTTCGATTGCTTTCTTCGTAATGTGAGATTCCTAATGCTTTTTCCAACAATTTCTTTATGGTTTTATTTAAACTCAGTCCCTCGAACTCGGCTTTAGATTTTACAAGGGACCACAACGGTTCATCAAGACCATGTATGGTTATGGATTTCATATAAATGTTCTCCTTTGATTCATTGTTAGTTCAATAAATATTATAATAGTTCACAAATTAGAAATTTGCAAGCAGGATTAGTCGGTGCCCATGATCGGGGACATCTTAGTTTCCGGAACAAAAGCTGGTTCTTAGTCTATTAGACAACCTGCCCACAACAAACGAAGAAAGAGTTGTAAAACTTATTGGTTCTTCATATCAAATTCCAAAAAGATTATTTGACATTAAATTTTTATTGTATTACATTGTGTAATACGGAGGTTAGAAAATGATTACATTAAGGTTAGATCCAATTTTAGAACAGGCGGTCAACAATACTGCAAAAAATCTTGGTTTTACAAAATCAGACTTAATACGCAAAAGTATCCTTGAATATCTTGACAAGCTTGGAAAGCAAAGCGCTTGGGAGGCTGGGCAAGATTTGTTTGGTAAATATGATAGTGGATATAACAATTTATCTGCCGATAGAAAAGCAATTTTAAAGGATAAAATTGAGGCGAAAAGAGGATGAAAAAAGTTCTCATTGATTCTGGTCCTTTGATTGCTTTATTTGACTCGTCAGATAAGTATCATGAAAAATCGGTCGATTTTATTAAAACAAACAAATATCCTTTAATCACAACTCTTGCTTCAATAACAGAAACTCTTCATTTATTAGATTTTAATCGGAATGCTCAGATCGATTTTATAGAATGGATAAGCAGGGGTGCTGTTGAAATTCACAATATCGAAAATAATGATTTTAAACGTTTGAAAGAGTTGACTGAAAAATATCGTGATTTGCCAATGGACTTTGCTGATTCTTGTCTTGTCTATATAGCAGAAAAATTTAATATCCATACAATCGCTACCATTGATCGAGATTTTACAATATATCGAATTAAAGGAAAGAAAACATTCAAAACACTTCTTTCTTAAAAAATACTCAACAAAAAAAATGCTGCGGATAAAACCGCAGATTTTGGGTTATATGTTCGTAAGGTTCAAAGTATATGATTAAAAATGATTTATATAGACAAACTAAAGCCACAGCCCACTATGATAAAATCTCGAGAGTATATGATGTGTTTTCTCATCGAGCCTACTATCACAAAGCAAGGTTACGGGCAGTAAACGAACTTCGACTTAAAGAAGAAAAATCAGTTCTAAATGTCCCTGTAGGCACCGGTCAAAATATTGAATATTTACAATATTATTTGAAAAACACAGGGGTTATTGTTGATATTTCAAAAGGAATGTTAGAAAAGGCTCAAGATAAAATAATAAAAGCTTTTAAGCCATGATCAGATCAAAAACTATTGATCCATTATTGTGTTGATGGTATTCATTACACATAATTTGAATTAAGTATGTTGAATTTAAGGAAGAAAATGGAACAAGAAAACAAGAAACTTGCTCCACCGCAGATGAGCCCATATGTTTTTACAATTTTGTTAATAGGGTTTGGATTGTGGTGTTTCAGAGATGGCTGGATGAACCCTGATCCTGATTATGAGCATGCACTCTTTAACCAGGTGTTGAGTGTTATTTTGTTACCCTGGGGTATATGGGATTTTTATAAATTAAGAAAGAAAAGTAAGAACGATTCTGAAGATAAATGATTTGATTATCATCATTTCCTGCTATTATAAATAGAGCCTGATCGAAAACCCAGGGTAAACGCATGCAGAGTTGGCATGATTTTGAATCTTTTAATTTACATATACTTAGTGCCCGATCGAAAATTCCGTGTTTGGACGGCTTATAGAGGAGCAAAACTCACAGAGTTGGCATATGCAAGGCGCAATGAATTCTGAAACCGGAGTGTACTATTAGTACATCAGGATTTCAGGGTTTCGTTAAGGCACTATTTTAGATTTCCATCCTTTAAAAATAAAATAAAATAAAAATTTAAGCCAATGAATACAGAAAATATTGATAAACTGTTGTTAAAAGAGATTAGAAAACGCAGAACATTTGCCATTATCAGTCATCCTGATGCAGGTAAAACGACCTTGACTGAAAAACTATTGTTGTTTGGTGGTGCCATACAACAGGCCGGGGCAGTTAAATCAAAAAAGATTGCAAGAGCTGCCACGAGTGATTTTTTATCCATTGAGCAGGAGAGGGGGATAAGTGTGTCTTCTTCTGTTATGAAATTTAATTATCAAGGATATGAGATCAACCTTCTGGATACGCCTGGTCATAAAGATTTCAGCGAGGACACATACAGGGTATTAACCGCAGTGGATTGTGCTGTTATGATTATCGACAGTGCAAAGGGTGTCGAGCCCCAGACCCAGAAGCTTATGGAAGTGTGCAGAATGCGTAACACCCCGATTATCACCTTTATAAATAAGCTGGATCGTGAAGGGCTAGAGCCGCTTGATATTTTTGAAGATATTGAAGATAAGCTGCAAATTGAATGTGTTCCCTTAACCTGGCCTATTGGTATGGGCAAACGGTTTAAGGGTGTATATAATCTTGAAAAAAAAGAGTTGGGTTTATTTTCTCCGGGATATTCACCAAAAGACGATGGCGGCATTTTAATCAAGGATCTTGATGACATCAGACTCAATGGATTGATTTCTGAATCCCAGGCAGAGCAGCTTAGAGAGGATGTTGAACTGATTGACGGTGCCTCTGACCCATTTGATTTAGATCTTTATTTAAATGGTACACAGACACCGGTATTTTTTGGATCTGCCATCAATAACTTCGGTGTGAAAGAAATGCTGGATGCATTTGTACAGATTGCACCTGTTCCGGGTAAGCGTACGGCTTTATCAAGAGATGTTGAACCCACGGAAACTGCATTTTCCGGATTCACCTTTAAAATTCAGGCCAATATGGACCCTGACCATAGAGACAGGATTGCTTTTTTTCGAATTTGTTCCGGCAAATTTGTCAAGGGCATGAAAGTCATGCATCACCGATTAGGCAAAGAGATCAAGTTGTCCAATGCAACCATTTTTATGGCCCGGGAACGCAGCAATGTGGAAGAAGCTTATCCGGGTGATATTATTGGTATTCATAATCATGGGACTATTAAAATCGGTGATACATTTACTACCAAGGAAAAACTTAAATTTCTTGGTATCCCAAGTTTTGCTCCGGAGCATTTTCGACGCGTAATTTTAAAAGATCCAATGAAGGCAAAATCTCTGCAAAAAGGTCTTGTTCAGCTATCTGAAGAAGGAACTATTCAGGTGTTTCGACCCTTAATTGGGAATATGATGATCCTGGGTGCTGTGGGAGTTTTGCAATTTGATGTGACTATGGCACGGTTAAAGGCGGAATATAAGGTGAATGCTACCCATGAAATTGTTGACTTGTCTGTTGCCCGCTGGGTGTCATGTGATGATGAGAAAAAAATGAAAACGTTTAAGCAAAGAAATGAATCTTCCCTTGCGCTGGATTCGGAAGGATGTCTGACTTTTTTGACAACCAGTGAATATCAACTCGGGTTTGCCATGGAGGCGTGGCCGGATATAGTGTTTCATAAGACAAGGGAAATAAGCAGGCCTGCTTGAATGTATAAAATGGGGAGAATCAAGGCTGCGCATGGCCGTTAGCGGGCAGCAAAATCTTTTAATCCTCCTGTGAATAATTCCACCGGAGGATTTTTTTATAGAATTAAGGATGATTAATGGCAGCCTGGGCCGCAGCCAGCCTTGCTATGGGTATTCTATAAGGAGAACAGGACACGTAGGTGAGCCCGGCTTTATGGCAAAATTCAACAGAAGCTGGGTCACCGCCATGCTCGCCACAGATGCCAAGTTTAATATCAGGCCGTGTTTTCCGTCCCCGTTCTACTGAAATTTCAATTAAGCTGCCGACAGCTTCCTGGTCAAGAGTTTCAAATGGATCGGAATTCAGTATGGCATTGTCAATATAATCGTTCATAAATGAGCCGATATCGTCCCGTGAAAAGCCAAATGTCATTTGAGTCAGGTCATTAGTCCCAAAAGAAAAGAATTCTGCGTATTCGGCCATTTTATCTGCTACAAGTGCTGCCCGGGGAATTTCAATCATGGTGCCGAACATATGGGGTATTGATTCTATGCCATTTTTTTTAATTACATCGGTATAGATGTCTGATGCAATTTTTTTGACAAATTCCAACTCTTTTTCATTGCAGGTTACAGGTACCATAATTTCGACAAGAGGGTGCTTGCCCGCCTTGATGAGATCGGCACTGGCCTCAAAAATGGCTCTGATCTGCATTTGTGTGATCTCTGGAAATGTAATTCCCAATCTCACCCCTCTATGACCAATCATGGGGTTGGCTTCTTTTAACAATTCGCCGCGTTTTACAACTTCTTCAAGATCAATGTGAAGTGCGTTTGCTATTTCCAGTTGGTTTTCTTCGGACTGGGGTATGAACTCGTGAAGTGGCGGGTCTAAAAGGCGAAGGGTTACAGGTAGATTATCCATTACTTCCAGTGTTTGTTCAATTTCTATTTTAACGTACGGATAAAGTTCATCCAATGCTAGTTTGCGCTCATCTTTAGTTTTGCTGAGGATCATTTTTCGGAGAAGAAAAAGGGCTCTTTCCGAATCCGCACCGTAAAACATGTGCTCGGTTCTGAACAATCCAATACCCTGGGCACCGAATTCAAGGGCTTTTTTTGCATCATCCGGAGTATCGGCATTGGCTCTGACCTGCATGGTTCGATACGTATCGGCAATATCCATAAATTGCTGAAATCTTGGGTTTTCAGAGGCATCTTTCATTTTCAGCTGCCCCTCATAGACCGTGCCTTTGGATCCGTTTAATGTAATAAAGTCGCCTTCATTAAAGGTATGAGAGCCCACGCGAACACATTTTTTTTCAAAATCAATTTTTAACGACGCCGCTCCAACGATACAGCATTTGCCCCAGCCGCGAGCTACCAGAGCGGCATGGCTTGTCATACCGCCACGGGCAGTAAGGATCGCTTTTGCAGCTCTCATCCCTTCAATATCTTCCGGGTTGGTTTCTTCCCTGATAAGAATAACATCTTTATCTGTTTTGGCCCATTTCACAGCATCTTCAGATGTAAATACAATTTGTCCGACAGCACCGCCGGGACCGGCGGGCAATCCTTCTGCTATTTTTACAGCTGTTTTTTCATATTCTGGATCAACAACCGGGTGAAGCAAGTCATCAAGCGTTTTAGGATTTATGCGACAAACCATGGTTTTTTCATCGATTAAATTTTCATCCAACATGTCCATGGCCATATTTAAGGCTGCTGTTGCTGTTCTTTTACCTACACGGCATTGAAGCATATAAAGAGTACCATCCTGGATCGTAAATTCGATATCCTGCATATCGTTGTAGTGTTGTTCAAGAAGATTTCGGATATCAAATAGCTGGGCATACAATTTCGGCATTGATTCTTCAAGGGATTCAAGATGTTCGTTTTGAGAATTTTTGGTATCTTTGTTGAGCGGGTTCGGCGTTCGGATGCCGGCAACGACATCTTCACCCTGTGCATTGACAAGCCATTCTCCATAAAATTTATTTGCACCGGTGGCAGGATCTCTTGAAAATGCAACGCCTGTGGCCGAAGTAACACCCATATTACCAAAAACCATGCTTTGCACATTCACAGCCGTTCCCCAATTATCAGGGATATGTTCAATCCTTCTGTAGGAAACAGCACGTTTGCCATACCAGCTTTTAAAGACCGCACCAATGGAACCTATAAGTTGCTTCTGGGGATCATCGGGAAAATCGCTTTTTAAATATGCTTTGATTTTATTTTTAAATCGTTCACAAAGGCTCTGCATGTCTGCCACACAAATATCGGTATCATTTTCATATCCTCTATCATTTTTCAGATTGTTCATCATCATTTCAAGATGAAGGCGGATACCGAGTCCATCTTTGGGTACAATTTGTTCTGATTTTTCCATAACAACATCGGAGTACATCATGATCAATCGTCGATAGGCATCATAGACAAACCATTCGTTACCGGTTTTTTCTATTAAACCCGGGATGGTGGTGGAACACAGCCCGACGTTAAGAATAGTTTCCATCATGCCCGGCATGGAGCTTCTAGCTCCTGATCTGCAAGATACAAGCAATGGATTTTTTGTATCCCCAAATTTCATTTCCATCTGGTCTTCAATGATTGTCATGGCAGCTTGAAGTTCAGGGATGAGTGTGTCCGGATAGTGTTTATCAAGATCAAAATAATGATTACAGCACTCAGTTGAGATTGTGAAACCGGCAGGCACAGGCAGGCCTAATCTGGCCATTTCAGCAAGATTGGCACCTTTACCGCCGAGAAGATTGTTTTGAGACGCATTGCCGTCTGTATGCCTGGGGCCGAATTGATAAATGTATTTGGTCATTTTCTACTCTTGATTTATGTTAAAGTGTTAAAATTTTTTTGGAAAAATAAACTTAAAATATGGGAAAAAAAACAAATCAAGTCAAGGCAATTCTTAAGGTTTATAAATTTTGCCTTCAATGATATGGTGACTTTTTAACGAGTCAATGGATTAAAACAAAAAAAGAACGGATTTTATGCTCAATATCGATAATATTTCAAAAGGGTTTGGAAGTCAGATTTTATTTGAAGAGACCGGTTTACAGATCAACCATGGAGAACGGGTGGGACTGGTCGGCAGAAACGGCCATGGCAAAACCACACTATTAAACGTGATTACAGGTTCGGATCACCCGGATGAGGGCAGCATTTCATACCCGTCCGGGTATCGCATCGGATTTTTAACCCAGACAATTAAATTTTCAAAATCAACGGTGATTGATGAAGCCATGCTCGGTCTTTTGGAGCATGAAAAAGATCATTCATGGAAAGCTGAAAAAATTCTGGCTGGTTTAGGATTTTCTGTTTCAGACCTGACCAAAGATCCTTCTTCATTTTCCGGCGGCTTTCAGGTTCGTCTTAACCTTGCAAAGGTTCTGGTATCTGATCCGGATCTTCTTATTTTAGATGAACCGACCAATTATCTTGATATCACTTCCATTCGATGGATTTCCAACTTTCTTGTGTCATGGCCGAGGGAAATTTTACTCGTCACCCATGACAGAGGATTCATGAATACCGTGGTTACCCATGTTGCCGGTATCCACCGATATAAAATCAAGAAAATCAAAGGAGATACATCCAAGTATTATTTCCAGGTGGCTCAGGATGAGGAAGTCTGGGAGAAAACACGGGTCAATGAAGAGAAAAAGAGAAAAGAGGTTGAACAATTTATCACCCGATTTCGTGCCAAGGCCCGGTTGGCAAACATGGTTCAATCCCGAATTAAATCGCTTGAAAAATCCAATCCCAAAGAAAAACTCCAACAACTCAAGCAACTTCAATTCAAGTTTAATTGTACGCCTTTTAGCGGCAAGCAATCATTGATCATTGAAAACCTGTCTTTTTCATGGAAAAAAGAAACCCCATTAATTAAAAAATTGTCACTCACCGTGCATCCCGGGGACAGGATAGGCGTTATCGGCAAAAACGGGAAAGGCAAAACTACATTTTTAAAATTGATTCATCAAGATTTAGCCCCTAATGAGGGCAGCATAAAGATCAATCCAGGTGTACACATTGGTTATTTTGAACAGACAAATATTCAAACCCTTAATGATTCTTATACGATTGAAGATGAACTGATGTTCTCTTTTCCGGATGCAGACCGCCAGGCAGCCAGAAACATCTGTGGTGCCATGATGTTTGAAAAAGACACCGCTTTAAAAAAAATCAGTGTTCTGTCGGGAGGCGAAAAATCCAGGGTTATGCTGGGCAAACTTCTAATGACACCTTTAAATTTATTGCTGCTTGATGAACCCAGCAATCATTTGGATATGGAAGCATGCGACTCATTTATTGGTGCGCTTGATCATTTTGATGGTGCAGTTATGCTTGTTACCCATAATGAAATGTTCCTTCATTCCCTTGCCAACCGTCTTGTGGTTTTCAAAAAGGATAAAATTGATGTTTTTGAAGGGACGTATCAGGAATTTTTAGAAAAAAACGGGTGGGATGAAGAGATCGAGGCCGTTGAAAAAAAGACATCATCATCATCTTTATCAAAAAAAGAAATACGTCAGAAAAAAAGTGCAATTATTAGCAAAAAATCAAAGTTGACCCGGCCCCTGAAACAGAAAATCGAATTTCTTGAAGATGAAATTCAAAAAAATGATATAGAAATTGCAGATACAAATGACCAATTATTAGAAGCATCCAATGCCCAGGATGGTCAACGAATTCAAATCCTTGCAAGACAGTTGGCAATGCTTGAAAAACAAAATGAGTCCCTGTTTGACGATCTTGAAGACCAGACACTGGCGTTTGAAGAAATAGAGTCTCAATTTAATAAACAATTAGAAGATTTTGAAAGGAATGAATAAAGATGGACAAAAAGAATTTTCACTTTTATTATGGATTAGTTTTAGTCGCCATAGGTCTGGGAGTATTTTACAGGATACCCCAGGTAATGCTGCAGGTGGAAACCATAGAATTTTTTAGTAAAAAACTGTTGATTGTTAAATCATGTTTTTATATTCTGGGTTCCTTGCTGGTTCTGGCTGGTGTTATCAGGACGTATAAGAACTTTAAATAACGGCCATGCGCAGCTCGGCCTGTAGGCAATTGCGCACAACAAAACATGAAATATTAGAATGACTTTGAAAATTATTTCATATAACGGCCATGCGCAGCTCGGCCTGTAGGCAATTGCGCACAACAAAACATGAAATATTAGAATGACTTTGAAAATTATTTCATATAAAACCCATAGGAATCTAATATGGTCAAAACCTCGAGCCTCAAATCAACGATTAAAGATCAATCCGGTGCTGGTAAAACAAAGATTGGTGAACTCCTTTCCAAAGAAGGACAAATCACCAGTATACAGCTTGATGAGGCATTAAAGGTTCAAAAAAAGACCAGGGAACGCTTGTCATCGATTCTTTTAAGCAAAGGATACATTGATCCTGACACCATTATCAACGTACTTGGCCGCCTGTACAACTATAATGTTGTTCGTTTTTCAGACATCAAACCCGATCCAAAAATATTGAAGCTGATGCCCTACGACGTGGCCAAAGCCGCCATGGCGTTTCCATTGGAAATCAAGACTGATGAATTAACCGTGACCATGGTCGAGCCTACGGACACAGGAATTGTTGAAGAGCTTCAAAAAAAAATCGGAAAAACGATTCAGGTATTCGTCTCCACCGAAAACGATATTATTCAGGCGTACCGGGATTTTTATAAAATAGGTGATGATGAATACAAAAGTTTTTTGCATTTTGATGAAGATCTTGAGGATGATGAACCTGTTACCTCTGTAGAGGATTTTGGATCTCTTGTCTCGGAAGCAGCAGGAGAGGTTGAAATAAGTTCTGCCGAAATTGATGATGAACAGGATCAATTTATGGCCTCTGATGCGCCGATCATAAAGCTTGTAAACGGTATATTGACAAAGGCCATAAACGATGGTGTCAGTGACATCCACATTGAACCGTTTGAAAAATCCTTCCAGGTCAGATACCGCCTTGATGGCGCCATGTACAAGGCTATGAACCTTCCCATTTCAATTAAAAATGCAGTTGTCTCAAGAATTAAAATCCTTGCACAGCTTGATATTGCCGAACGTAGAGTTCCCCAGGACGGCAGGATTAAACTTCGATTCGGGAAGACAAAATCCATTGATTTTAGGGTTTCTACCTTGCCGACACTTTTTGGTGAAAGTATTGTTATGCGTATCCTGGACCAGAGCGCTTTAAACATAGATCTCACCAAAATGGGCTTTGAGCACAGGACTTTTGATATTTTAAAAAAATGTATCTCCAGGCCTTACGGGCTTTTGCTTGTTACAGGTCCCACAGGCAGTGGTAAGACAACGACCCTTTATTCCATACTCAACCGCTTGAATAAGGATGACATCAAGATTTTAACTGCTGAAGACCCGGTGGAATTTAATTTTAAAGGTATTAATCAGGTGCCGGTCAGGGAAGAAATAGGAATGACATTTGCTGCTGCACTTAAAGCTTTTTTACGGCAGGATCCTGATATTATCATGGTGGGTGAGATCCGTGATATGGACACCGCTGAGATCGCCATAAAAGCTGCCATGACAGGGCATCTTGTCTTTGCTACCCTGCATACAAATGATTGCCCCTCAACCATTGGCCGTCTCATTGATATTGGTATTCCATCTTATATGCTCGGTTCAGCCGTTACCATGGTCCTGTCACAACGCCTGACAAGACGGCTGTGCCCGGAATGCAAACAGATTGTCACCGGCCATAATCCCAAAGAGCTTGAGATGCAGGGTTTTTCCCAGGATGAACTTGATACATTAAAAATTTACGGACCTAAAGGCTGTGGTAATTGTAATGGAACCGGATACAAGGGAAGGGTAGGGCTTTATGAGTTGATGGAAGTCACTGATGAAGTGGGAAAAGCCATCACTGCAGAAGTTCCGGAAGATCAGCTTCGAAAGGTTGCCATACAAGAGGGAATGATCACCCTGAGGGATGCCGGGCTTGAAAAAATAAGAACAGCGGAAACCTCATTTGAAGAAATACTCAAAAAAACAACCATTTCCAAAGAAGCCCTGCCGGCATATTTGATAAACCCCGATGTTGAACGGTATGAAGATAAAGACGTGATTATCAGGGAAGGCAATACGGATATCGATTTTTTCAAACTGGTTCAGGGTGGTCTTTATGTTGTCAAAGGCGGCAAAAAGATTGCTGAAATAGTTCAACCCGGAGACTATTTTGGTGAGATGTCCGCCATTACAGGCGAGCCCCGTTCCGCATCCATCGTGTCAAAGGGGCGTGCCATGGTAAAACGGTTCCCAGGGGATAAGCTTGCTGAAGTGATTGAAAAATATCCGGATGTTGCAAGGCATCTGTTTGGTGTCCTGGCCGCCCGCCTGGACAACACGGATAAGCGGTTTGTTAATATGCTCAAACAGATTAAGCGGGCGCAACCCAAGCGATAATCCTTTATCCCTTTTTGTAATACCGGTCTTTTTCACTGTAAATACAGCCGCAATACTGCTGACGATACATGCTTTTTGATTTCGACTCTTCTATGCCGACTTTCCAGCCTTCTCGAAAATCATAATAAAAAAAGTGCAGGCCATATTTTTTTCCGATTGCATTGCCTGTTTGCTTAATGAGATCATGATTTTGAAATTTGCTATACAAAAGCGTGGTTGAAAAACCATCAAATTTACCCTTTTTAGCAACAAGTGCGGTTGCATTCAATCGGTCATGATAGCAATATCGACACCTGTCTTTTTCCCTGAATGCCACAGAGCGAAGAAAGGCCTCAAGTTTATAATCAGTTTGGTAAATCACTTTTAAATCAATGGATTGGGCATATTGTTTTAAAGTGTCTTCCCTTTTGATACATTCTTGAAAAGGATGAATATTATGACGATAGAAAAATCCCATCACATCCATATCCATTTTTTTCAGGACCTTTAATGGATAAATGGAACAAGGGCCACAGCAGGTATGTAGTAACAGCTTCAATCTCTTTTCCCGAAAATAGATGTTCCCACCCGGACCATGGTAGACCCTTCCTGTATCGCCACTTTAAAATCATTGCTCATTCCCATGGAAAGATGTGCCATGGTGACATTAGAAAATTTTTGGTCATCTATCTCTTTTCTGATGATCACAAGTTTTTTAAAATATGAACGGGCAAGTTCAGGGTCGTCAAAAAAGGGCGGCATACACATTAATCCCTGGATTGATACATTTTCAAATACGTTGATCAGTGAGGCAAGTTCAACAGCCTGGTCAATGTTGGTGCCTGATTTTGAATTTTCATCCCCTATATTTACTTGTAAAAAAATACTTTGAATTTTGTTGGTTTTTTTGGCCTGTTTGTTGATCTCACGGGCAAGCTTCACCGTGTCAACGGTATGAATATAATCAAAATACTGAACTGCAATTTTTGCTTTATTGGATTGCAGATGCCCGATAAAATGCCAGGTCGCCCGGTTTTTGCCAATCGTATCTATTTTCTGCACAGCTTCCTGCATGTAATTTTCGCCGAAATGAGAACCACCAGCATCAATACACGCTATAATTTTTTCTACACTCTTTTTTTTGCTGACGGCAATAAGCTGAATGGATTCCGGATTTCGACCACAATCAGCTGCCGCGTTTGTGATCTGGGATTGTATATTTTTTATATTTTCTTTGATACTCGCCATGGGGTAATTCCTAAAATTGAATAAGGTTTAGTTTTTTGAGTTCCTCTATCACTTCACAGACAGGTAATCCAACGACATTTGAATAGGAACCAATAATCGATTTTACCATAAATGCACCTTTTTCCTGAATAGCATAAGCACCTGCCTTGCCAAAGGGCTCTTTGCTTCTAATATACCATTTTAATTCTTCATCAGTACAGTTTTTAAAACACACCCTGGTTTCCAACACACGGGACACCTGGATTTTACTATTTTGATGACACAGGCAAAACGCTGTGTAAACACTGTGTTCATTATTATTCAATTGTTTTAGCATATTAAAGGCATCTGCTTCAGATTTGGGTTTGCCTAGAATTTTATCATTGATGACAACAATGGTATCAGCACCCAGAACCCAATCATTGGGATATTGTCTGGCTGTAGTTTCGGCTTTTAATTGGCTCAAGTTTAATGCAAATTTTTTTGCCGAATCAGCCGAATAAATTGACAGTTTTCCTTCATCAACATTTGATGGACAAATTTTAATAGCAATACCAAGCTGTTCAAGAAGGTCTTTTCTTCTTGGGGATTTAGAAGCCAAAATCAGCTTTTGTGAATCTTTTAATTTCATGACTCAGGTTTTTATCAGAAAATACACAAAGTAACAATCCAATGGTTTTTTAAACCCAGGATAAACGCATGTAACCCCGGCATGGATTTTAATCTTCCTTATTTGCAAATACTGATATAAAAGTGCTGACTGGCCCGCGTTTACCTTTGATGCATAACATACTCAATTCATAAGATTGAATAATTTACATTGGTTTGCCCAGCTGAAACCTGTTGTTTTTGGCTTGCAATCTTTGATAAAATAATATAAAAGATTGCAGACTAAGCCTGGGTGGCGGAACTGGTAGACGCAAGGGACTTAAAATCCCTCGGAGATAATCTCTGTACGAGTTCAATTCTCGTCCCAGGTACCACGACATTAAAAGGGTTTTGGCCTTTTACCAAAACCCTTTTTTAAATCTAAATAAAAGCATCTCGTTATGGATAAAATCAAAATAGTTGGCGGAACTCCCCTTAGCGGTGAGGTGACGATCAGTGGCGCAAAAAATGCTGCGCTTCCACTTATCGCATCCAGTATTCTGGTCAATGGTAAATTGAATTTTACCAATGTACCAAACCTCATGGATATAAACAGTATCCGCCTTTTACTAGAGGACTTAGGTGCTAGCTGCAAGGTTTCACCGGGTTGCCTTGAGGTTGACGGCTCATCCATTCACAAAATAGAAGCCGAATATGATCTTGTCAGAAAAATGCGTGCATCCATTCTTGTTCTGGGACCTTTGGTTGCCCGATTCGGACATGCCAAGGTCTCATTACCCGGTGGCTGCGCCATAGGTGCAAGACCCGTTAATATGCACCTGACAGGACTTGAAGCACTGGGTGCCACCATCAATCTTGATCATGGGTATATTGAAGCTAAAGCCGACAGGCTTATTGGTAATGAAATCTATTTTGACATTCCAACGGTTACAGGCACCGAAAACCTGATGATGGCAGCAACCTTGGCAAAGGGAACAACCGTATTAAGAAATGCCGCCCGGGAACCTGAAATCATTGCGCTGGCGGATGCGTTGATTAATATGGGCGCAAAAATCACCGGTGCCGGTACAACCATTATTGCCATTGAAGGAGTACAATCACTAAATTCCTGTGAAATCGATATTATTCCGGACCGTATTGAAACCGGTACCTTTATGGTAGCAGCCGCAGCTACCGGCGGAGATGTGCTGATAAAAGGGTGCATGCCCGATCATATTGGCGGACTTATCAGTAAATTGAAGGCCACGGGTGCCATTGTCGACACGTTTGAGGACAGCCTGCGTGTAAAAAGAAAGACACCGATTAAGAGCGTTGATATAAAAACACTTCCATATCCCGGTTTTCCAACAGATATGCAGGCCCAGTTTATGACGCTTATGACCATCGCCGATGGAAGCAGCATTATTCACGAATCTATATTTGAAAATCGATTTATTCATGCCAATGAATTGCTCAGGATGGGGGCGGATATATCCATCTCAGGTGGAAATATTGCCTCGATAAGAGGTGTTGATAAGCTACAGGGTGCAGAGATCATGGCTTCGGATCTACGGGCAAGCGCATCTCTTGTTATTGCCGGACTGATCGCCGAGGGCACCACTGTTATTTCTCGTGTTTATCATATGGACAGAGGTTATGAAGCGATTGAAAAGAAATTTTCCAGCCTGGGAGCAAATATTAAACGTATCAAATAATTAAAAAAGGAGCATTGATCTGCTGATGTGAAACTTTTCAGCCACTCGTTATCTCCACCATCGTTCTACCTGCTCTTATCTTTAATAACAGGGATTCTTGTCGGAAAAATTACGCCTCCCTGTGCTTATTTTCCATTTGTTTTTATCT
>JAKIUJ010000220.1 GCA_021647625.1 Desulfobacula sp. | reverse complement strand
AGGAATGTGCCCTTTTGCGGGGGGTTGTTTATGAACTGTACAGGAAGATAGAGAAAAGAAAAAAAAAGTGATAAAAATAAAAAAGTAGAAACGTGGCATAAATCATTCAAATTTTGATTGGGTCAGGAAAAGCGTACCTTCTTTCTTTATCCTGATCAAAGGATAAAGGGTGCCGACATCCAATTTTCCGTCAAAACTGTATGAAAGTTTGTCTTTTTTCTGATTGCGCATCAGATTAGTAAAAAAACGAATGCTGCTGAAAAGGTCCACCGATGCATTGAGATCAACATCACCCTCCCCGTATGGTTCAATTCGAGGTAATTTGTTTGTAACGCCGGTCATAATTTTATGTCCTTCAAGCGAGAGGGTATAAGATATCCCTCTAAGGGTGAGGGCCGTTCGGTTGGGATTGATGATGTGCAGGCCGATTTTAAACCGAGGCAATAGGTTTTGAGTTGGAATGGCTTCAAATGATGAGATAGTGACGACGGGTTTTTCATATCCCGGTTGCAGGGAAGCACAACTTGAAAGGATGGACAAAAGCAATATCAACGGCAGTACGAGAATTTTCCGGGGCATAAAAATTATCCTATTAAATCGATCAAAGAGCCAATGGTTTCTTCATAGCTTTTAATCACTTTAGCGTTTGCGTTAAATCCATTTTCAGCAATTATCTGGTTGACAAGTTCTTCGGCAATGTCGGTATTTGAGAGTTCTTTTAATTCTCCGGTTTTGCTTAAGGGGTCTTCCACAAGTGGGCCCGGGGTGTCAATCTTGGTAATGGTTGTTTCAACCCCGCCATTTTCACCTTCGGTGTTGATGGCCCGGCTCTTTTTGAAATCATCCGAGTAGACATTGGCAACATTATTTGCGCTGACGGCCATTTGTTTGGAAAATGCCTGTAGTGCTGATATATTTGCACCAATTGATGTAACCATAATAAGACTCCTGTTCGTTTATTAAAATCTTTTAGACTATACAGATTTCAGTTGCAATAATCGTGCAATTAATTCAAGAAAGATTTTTTTACCTGAATAATAGTCAATATTGACTTCAATATCGACTTGTATACGCAATAATAAAAATATTTTTTCTTTATATAATTGAAAAATTAAGTTAACAAAAATTGTCAGGTTATACAAAATGTTGTCCAATAACGTTTACATCAAAGTTGGGGGATAAGAATTATGTTTGAGATAGATAAAACCGTTATGCTGTTAATTGATGTTCAAGGACAGTTGGCTCAGTTGATGCACGAAAAACAAAGTTTTTTTAAATCCCTTGAGATTATGATTCAAGGAATGCAGGCGCTTGATGTTCCAATCATCTGGATGGAGCAAATTCCCGAAAATCTGGGTCTAACAACCGAAACCATTTCAAAGCATTTGAAAGATCAGGAACCTATTGATAAGTTTTCCTTTTCATGCTGTGGTGAACCACGGTTTGTGAATCAATTCAAGGCGCTTGGTCGTACCCAGGTTCTGCTAACCGGGATTGAGACTCATATTTGCGTGTTTCAGACTGGATTCGAGCTTTTACAACAAGGGTGTCAAGTGCAGGTTGTTGCTGATTGTGTTTCTTCGCGAACCAACGAGAATAAAGATATCGGTATTCAACGAATCATTCAAGCAGGCGGGCAGGCTACAAGTGTGGAAATGATATTTTTTGAATTGATGCGGGAGGCTAAGGGTGGGCAGTTTAAAAAGATCATCAGGTTGATTAAATAGTGTTTGAACGAAAACCCACCCATCTGCTTTATTGCTGCAAAATCCTGAAATCCTCATGTACTATAGTACACTCCGGTTTCAGGATTTCTTGCGCCTTGCATATGGGCAACTTTGTGAGCTTTGCTCCTCTACGAGCCGCCCAAACACGGGTTTTCGGTCAGGCACTAAATAGCGTTTGGGGAAAAGGGTTTAAACATCAATCTGGAAAGTTGAGGATTCGGTTTCCGGTAGATTGTTGACTTTTTCATAGGAACCTGCTGCGTTCTTGAGGTTCCCAGAGAGTGTTTTTCCATTTGATCGGGTTTTTTCTTTTGTTGCTAATATCATTAATTCCGATACGGCCTTTGTCGCCGTGGAACTTGCTTTTGAAGCGACCCTTAAGTCCTGAGAAGATGGGTTTGCCGGTGCAAGAGCAGCGCTTTTAACCCGGAACATTTTTTGGATTGTTGCGGCGGGGTCCCCGGGTACGGGTGATATATCAATGCCGACTTCACCTTCAACAGCATAGTTTTTACCATCCGGCCCTTTTTTATATGAAAAACCGGCACCGGAAGTGATAAATTGACCACCTGCTGCTATATGTGCCATTTCGTGTGATCGGACTTCAGAATCAACTTGTCTCAGGGTTTCAACCAGTTGCAGTTCGGCCTGTGTGAGCGCATTCCCATTAACCGTAGTTGTGTTTTCTGGTTGTTTTTCTTGATCTTGAGTGTTTTGGATCGAAATCTCATTCGCTGGAGCCCTGACCGCTGGAGCCCTGACCGCTGGAGCCATAGCAGGTTGGCCCTTATTAATTAGATTCGCACCGGGCTTGTATGAGGTATATGTATTTGATATGGAGTTGTTAGATTTAGGGATTTGTGCCGCTTGATCAAATGGGGTTGGATTTACAACAGGATTAAGCTGGGACTTGTTTTTAGAGTCCGTACCAGGGGATTGGTATTTTATCCTTGAAATCGGATTTATCGGATACCCTTGCGAATAGGTATTGTAGTCCTTTCCTGATATATTCATTTTTTACTATTTTTTGTTTGCTCCCCTTTGCATTGTCCTGAAAAAAATTAGAGTCAAACTTTACTCATTATAATTCTAATGAATTGATATAGCAAGGAATTATTGCCTGATCTCAAGTGTTCCAATGTGTTCTTTAGGATAAAAATATTTGACAAAAATTTTTTTTTTGTGTACATTAAACGATTCGTTCAAGCGAATTTGATGTTTGGGCCAGAAGTATTTGTTTAGATTAATTACAATTCATTGGGTCTCTTATGGATCGAAATATGGATCGAAAAGCACGTGTTCTTCGAAAAACAAATGAAACTGACATTATTGTGGAATTAAATATAGATGGTTCCGGATGCGCTGATATATCAACAGGGATCCCATTCTTTGATCATATGTTGACCGCATTTACAATACATGGATTTTTTGACCTTGATATCAAAGCCAAAGGGGACATTGATGTTGATTTCCATCATACGGTTGAGGATGTTGGCTTGGTATTGGGCCTGACTTTGTCTCAAATTCTTGATGGAAAAAGTCAAATTAATAGATTTGGAGATAGTTGTATTCCCATGGACGAAGCATTGTCTAAAGTAACAATAGACCTGTCCAACAGACCATATCTGATTTATAATTTCCCCCAGGGTTTAAAAACTAAAGGAGATTTTGATGCTGATCTTGCCAAAGAATTTTTCCAGGCAATGTGTGTTAAAGGTGCATTTAATCTTCATATCAATTCTTATTATGGTGTAAATGAACATCATGTCCTTGAATCGATTTTCAAGGCGCTTGGCAAATCATTGCATATGGCTACCCGGTCCAATGACCGACTATCCGGAGCCTTATCCAGCAAGGGAACCCTGTAACGCGTTGTTTGCGCATACCCAATGAATAAAAAAATTAAATTGTGAAAATTTATGTTAATTATACCTGCTGTTGATATTAAAAATAGTAAATGTGTCCGTTTGTTGCAAGGTCGTATGGAAGATGCAACCCATTATTCTGACTCTCCTGTGCAGATGGCACGTCAATGGGAAGAGCAAGGTGCATCATTGATACACGTTGTTGATCTTGATGGTGCTTTTGCCAAAGAAGTAAGAAATTTTAATTCTATAAAGGACATTCTTGCTGATATTAATGTCCCCATTCAAGTGGGGGGGGGGATCCGGGAATTAAAGACAATTGAAATGTATGCCACCGCCGGTGTTTCAAAGATTATTATCGGCAGTGAAGCACTCTATAACCCGGAATTAGTAAAAGAAGCCTGTAAGCTTTTTCCAAACAAAATAGTGGTTGGAATTGATGCAAGAAATGGTATGGTTTCCGTTGAAGGCTGGAGTAAGACGTCTGGAACATCGGCGATTGATCTTGCAAAAGAATTCGAGGCATGTGGTGTTGCCGCTATTAATTTCACAGATATTCACAGAGACGGCATGCAAACAGGCCCAAACATTCAAGAAACTGCGGCTTTGGCCGATGCGGTTACTATCCCTATTGTGGCATCCGGAGGGGTGGATTCAATTGGTGATATTAAAAAATTGCTGGAAATTGAGGATAAGGGTGTGACCGGAGTGATAACCGGGCGGGCAATTTATGAAGGAACTCTTGATTTAAAAGAGGCAATACGGATTTCAAAATAATAGTTATCCAATCAGATAATTATTGACATGTGATATTAAATACTTAGCTTATTTAACTGCATAACCGATAATTTTGGAGTCAGCGCCACCAAGATGTACATACCTGAAGAAAAAATTTCAGAAATTCTAACAGCTTCAGATATAGTTGATGTGATTTCAGAAAGTGTCATATTAAAGAAATCCGGAATGAATTTTTTCGGATTGTGTCCCTTTCATTCTGAAAAGACGCCTTCTTTTTCGGTGAATGCCGGCAAACAGATTTTTCACTGTTTTGGATGCAGTGCGGGTGGTAATGCTTTTTCGTTTATAATGAAATATCACGGCATTACTTTTCCCGAAGCTGTAAAAATGCTGGCCAGAAAGTACCAAATTATAATTGAAACTCAATCCATTGACCCTTCAATGAGGAGAACTCTGCATCTTAAAGAAGGATTATTTCGTTTGAATAAAATGGTTATGGAGTATTATTCTGATTCGCTTGAAACATCTAAGACTGCGGATTCGGCAAGGGATTACTTGAAAAAGAGAGAGTTAACTGACCAAATTATTGGGCAGTTTAAACTCGGATTTTCACAGGATAGCTGGGAATCAGTTGTAACTGTGATAAAAAAAAATAAGACGTCCAGAGCTGTTGCTCTTCAATCCGGGCTGGTATTAGAAAGAAAACAAAAAACAGGATTTTATGACAGGTTTAGAAACCGTGTTATGTTTCCTATTTTTGATATAAATATGCAGGTGGCAGGTTTTGGTGGCAGGGTGATGGATGACAGTATGCCAAAGTATATGAACTCACCTGAAACACCGGTATATAACAAAAGCCGCATACTATACGGTCTCCATGCTGCAAAACAATTTTGCAGGCAGAAAGGTTTTGTATATATAGTTGAAGGATATTTTGATTTTTTGGCGCTTTTTCAGCACGGAATCAAGAATACCGTTGCAAGCCTCGGGACGGCTTTAACTAAGAATCATGTGCGTATCTTAAAAGGGTATGCAAAAAAAATGATTCTGGTATTTGACTCAGATGCCGCCGGGATCAGTGCTGCCAAAAGAAGTATCAAGGTTTTTTTAAAAGAGGGTGTTGATACAAGAATATTGGTATTGCCAAAAGATAATGATCCTGATTCTTATGTCATGAAATATGGTCAAAATGCATTTAATGAACTGGCAAAAAATGCCGGGACAGTTATGCAATTTTTATTGCAGGTTGCAATTGAGACCCATGGTATGTCGGTTGAGGGCCGAATTAACATTCTGAATGACATGAAACAGCCTTTGACTTTGATTGATGATAGTGCTGTTAGGTCTTTATATGTGAAAGAACTTTCCGAGACTTTGCAGATCGATGAAAAGGCTGTTTTGGAAAAGGTAAAAGAGCAATATTTAACTCAACATACAAAAAAAACATCATTAATTGAAAAAACAAAGGATGAAAACAAACTTGAATCCGACCGAAGAGAGGAACAGGTTTTATCAATGATGTTGAATTACCCGCAAATTTTACCCCGGATAAAGCAATCAGGGGTGATTGAATATTTTTATTCTGAGAAATTGAAACATTTAGCCAAAAAAATTATGAGTATCGATACCGACAAAGAAGCCTTCATGACTAAGATTATGGCCGGTATGGAAACCAATGAGGATCGAGAACTCATAGCTTCTTTTGCAATAAATGATTTTTTCTTAGAAGATGATATTGAGGTAAAAGCACTATCAATGATGAATCGGATCATCAAGGTTAGAAAAAAACAGGAAAACACTTTAACCAATAAAATAATAAGTGCGAAAAAGGGCAGTAATTCTGAAATTATGGATCTGTTAAAACAAAAACAGGCCGAGATTCAGCAATTGCATAATCGGTAAAAAAAACTTTAAGCCTTTGGGAGGCATTTTATGGAAGGTAAGAAAAATAAGTCTGGAGGGGACATAGCCATCAGCAAAAAAAAATTTAAAAAACTGATTAAAAAGGGCGAAAAAAAAGGTTCACTCACCTTTGCCGAAATAAATAAA
>JAKIUJ010000219.1 GCA_021647625.1 Desulfobacula sp. | reverse complement strand
GAAGTTTAATGAATTTATCAAGACATTATAGGCAGTGTTCATATAGTATGTTGAGTGTCTGTCAAATAAGCTGCAACGCAGCAGATCGGACTTTTTGCGACGGCATCAAATTTGATACCGGGCCTAACCTTAATCACCAGGCTGAATAGGGGTGTTTAATCAAATTTGAATTGAAATATCTTGGATCATGGGTGACCTCTTGTCCAATCCAGTCCGGTGTTTCAAATATTTGGTCGATGGTATCAAGTTCAATTTCGGCAACTACTAACCCCATGTTTTCACCCTTAAATTGATCAATCACCCATTCAAATTCTTTAAAATAAATGCGATATCGTGTTTTTTTAATAAAGGGTTTTTTACAGAATAGAGAGAGCATTTCTTTGGCATCATACAGGGGGATAGGGTACTCAAACTCCTTTCTTGACGCATTGATTGTGGGACCTTTAACGGTTAAAAAACCCTGGTTCCCCAAAATGCGGATTCTGACAACACATTCTTTAGATTTTGTCATATACCCTTGGCTGATAGATGTTCCATTTGTCAGCAGGGATGATGGAATGTGGTCTAAAAGAAATTTTTTTTCGGTTTCAATGGCCATTGAAAATCAAATTAAACATCCAGGCCGATTTTTTTCATTTTTTTAACCATAACTTCTTTGTTGAAGGGCTTAATGACGTACCCGTCACATTTACCCACACAGGCCTTTACCGTTTCAACATCAGAATGAGAGGTGACCATTAAAATTTTTGCTTTTTCATCATCTTCCAGGCCGCGGTCCTCTTCAAGCTGCCGGATGCTGGATAAAACTTCAGTGCCGCTGATGTCGGGCATGGAAACATCAAGGGTGATCAAATTATAGAGTTTCCAATCTTCAAGTGAGGTTTTTACAGTGCTGATAGCGGCTTTTCCATTTTTTACTGAATCAACCAGACCAAAATCGGTTACAATTTTTGCCATCTTTTTTCTGCTGACAAGTTCATCATCAACAACAAGAATTTTCATAAATGATTTCCCTTTAAATATTTTCTCAGGTGTTTTTTATATGAAAGAACTATTCAAATCCATTTTCTTTTTTAAAATATGATATTGAGTTTAACGGATTTTCATTTTTTTTCAACCTCATTTTTTCTTTTAACGGAGAATTCATGTTCCTTGTAAAAAAAAGAGGAAAACAGAGAAAAAATTATTAACCATAGGTGGTATTACTGATATATTTTGAAGATTCTTGATTAGTTCCTTCAAGTATGTTAGGCGCTGTAAGAATAACTAGGGGCAGATTGCAAGCAATTTATACAATAGAAAACGGCAAGGAGACTATATGTTTAAAATTGGTATTATAGGTGGATCAGGATTGGATGATCCTGATATTTTAAAAGATCCAAAAGAACTGAACATTTCGACAGAATACGGTTCCCCTTCATCGTCTCTTATGTCCGGTAAAATAAGCGGTGTTGATACTGTTCTTCTTGCGAGACATGGGCGCAGGCACCAGTACAGTCCCAGCCAGGTCAATAACCAGGCCAATATCAAAGCACTTGAAAAGGCCGGTGTGACCCATATCATCGCCACCACAGCCTGTGGCAGCCTTAGAAATAAAATTGACCGCGGTCATCTGGTTGTTCTGGACCAGTTCATCGACTTTACCCGGTTTAGAAAAAATACATTTGCAGATTCTTTTGAGGATGGCGCTGTTCATACCGCCATGGCGCATCCTTTTGATGATGCATTAAGAGCCAACCTGTATGATACCGGAAAAGAGTTGGGTTTGAATATGCATGTAAAGGGGAGTGTGGTTACCATCGAAGGCCCAAGATTTTCCACGGTGGCTGAATCCAAAATGTTCAGGCTCTGGGGGGCTGATGTTATAAATATGTCCACGGCACCCGAGGCTATGCTGGCCAATGAAGCGGGAATTGCCTATGCTGCGGTTGCCATGTCAACGGATTATGACTGCTGGAAAGAGGATGAAGCGCCTGTGACATGGGATGATATTCTTGTTGTGTTTAATGAAAATGCCAATAATGTAAAGAAATTGTTAGTAAACGTCATTGGAAATACAAAAGCATAAATACTACCTGAAAATGATGAGTAAAGGAATATAAAATGGATTTGAAAAAGACAATCAGAAGTATCCCGGGATGGCCCATTGAAGGGGTGATATTCAGAGATTTGACCACATTGATGCAGGACCCTGAAGCGTTCAGGGAATCTTGTGATATTTTTTATGAACGGTATAAAAATAAAGATATTGATAAGATTGTCGGGATTGATGCCAGGGGGTTTGTGTTTGGCGCTGTTCTCGCCTATAAACTTGGTATTGGATTTGTTCCGGTGAGAAAAAAAGGCAAATTGCCTTACAAAACGATCCAGGAAAGTTACAGCCTGGAATATGGCGATGATACACTTGAAATCCATGAAGATGCCCTGGAAAAGGACGACAAAGTAATTATTGTCGATGATTTGATTGCCACAGGCGGTACCATTGGTGCAACAGTCAAGTTGGTAAGAAAACTGGGTGCCGTTGTTATGGAGTGTGCTTTTGTTATAGAGCTTCCAGACTTGAACGGTCGACAGCATATTGAAGACTGCGATGTGTTTTCCATTTCTGAATTTGAAGGTGACTAAAATTAAACAATTTATCGTTATTTGTCGATATGCAGGCCTTAGAAAAATTTTCTCCGGAAAAATTTCTTAATACCAGGTACGATTTTAATTGAATGGTCTTTTCAGCAGGATCTGCCACAGCCAGATAAGTGACCAGTCCGTCTATCTTGGCAAGAAGATAGCTGATGACCACTATTTGAGCCACATCTTTAGAACTGTAAATGTCCCAGACCAGCGCTGATTCACCTGGCGGATAACTGACACTTAAAAGCTTTATATTTGCTTTTGAACCAAGGGGTGTCAATTGGATGCTTGAAGGATCAATCATAACATTCTGCCATGCATATCTTTGGTGCCGGGCAGATAGGTGATTTCGCTAATATCAATTGCAGTGTCGGCAGCATTGTGGATATCAAGGGAAAGGGAGGTTGGATTGATTCTTGTATTGGCCCACGAAAATTGCAGATAGTTCATCCCTTTAATAAAATTCAAGATTCGTTTATCCCGGACAAGGGTTAAGTCAGCTGATTTATAGATGGTCGTCTGTAATGTCAAAAATATTTGTATTTGAAAGGTTTCAACGGGTTTGATATGGTGCGGGCAATTGAAATCTTTTGCCCGGGAGGCTCTTTTTTTTGTTCAATCTTTTTAAAAGCAATCGTATGGAGAATCTGATGGCTGCCTTTGCTGCCGTTCTGGCCCAGGCACCCGAAGATCCCATGGCCGGTGAATGGGTTTGTGTTCAATCCAGGGGGATGAAACAGTGGATAACAGCTGCATTAGCCGATACCTTTGGTATAAGTGCCAATATGCAATTTGTTTTTCCAAAACAGATAGTGGCCCATATTTTGTCTTCTGTCCCGGATTTAGTGCCGGATGATAAACCCGATGATAGCGCCGGTGATCAAGGGGATGAGTCTTTTTTCTTCTGGTCTGTGCTTGCTCTATTGATGAAAATCGAAATAGATCATGACACTGAAAATGAATTTTCAAGATTAAGCAATTACATAAAAGACGATGATACCGGCAAAAAAAAGTTCCAGCTGGCCAAAAAAATTGCAAAATTGTTTGATGATTATATGGTGTATCGCCCGGACATGCTGCTGGCCTGGCAAAATCAGGCCCGGTCAAAAAGTGATACTTTTAAAAAAAATCAGGATTCGGCGGGTTCTCCGACAGTTGATCCGGAAATTCTCTGGCAGGCAGCCCTCTGGAATAAAATTGAATCTAAGTTTTCCGGACAACACCCGGCAATTAAGACACAAAGCTTCCTGAAAAATACAACGCTGGATGGGTTAAAGAAAAATAATCTGCCGGCACGGATATCATTTTTTGGAATATCGGCACTGCCGCCAGTGTTTTTACAAGTGATTGAAAAGATATCCACTATTATTGATGTCCATTTGTTTTTGCTCGTGCCGTCCAACCTTTTCTTTTTTGATATGAAATCTAAACGACAGGAGCTTTTGGCTGCGATAAGCAATCAAGCCCAAGATGAATTTAATTTTTTTTCAAATGAGATGACCAATCCTTTGCTGACATCTCTTGGCACCAGCGGACAGCGTTTTTTAACGCAAATAGAAAATTATGATTATCTGGAACCCGGCCCGGATTTGTTTTATGATCCAGGGGTACAAATACAGGCGGAAGGCCAAATAGAAAACAAGCCGGAGAACCAGGCAGACAAACGGGCTGAAAAAAGCAACATCTTAACTGTCCTCCAATCCGATATCTTGAATCTTGTCCACCGGAAACAAGGCAACCAGGACAAACCCTTGCCTGTTTTACAATCAGATACCTCCATTTGTATTAATGCCTGCCATTCACCCATGCGTGAAGCACAGATACTCAAAGATCTGCTGCTGGATGCATTTGCAAAAGATAATGATCTTGCTCCCCACGACATTATTATCATGATGCCGGATATTGAATCATACGCGCCGTTTATTGAGTCTGTTTTTACTCTGGAAGAAAGGCTGCCGTTTTCAATCAGCGATCGAAAAAAACGATCAAAATCAGAATCTCTGGAAGCGTTTTTAACCCTTCTTTCCCTGCAGGGCTCACGGTTGGAAAAAAGCCGGGTGCTGGATGTAATGGCCTATGAATCCATTGCGTCAAAATTTGGATTTGAAACAGCAGGTTTAATAAATATCGAAAAAATGCTCGCAGATGTCAATATTCTGTGGGGGAAAGACGGAGCCCACAGAGAAAGTTTAGGGGTGCCGGGATTCAAAGAAAACACATGGGAGTTCGGCCTGGAGCGGCTCTTTATGGGAATGGCCATGCCGGAGCATTATGAGTATCCTGTGAATGGTGTGTTGCCATGCAATTGGTTTGAAGGGTCTGATCTTGAGGTGTTGGGTAAACTGTCCCGGTTCTGTTATACTTTTTTTTCATGTTTAAAGCGTTTAGGCCAACCCAAAACAATTGAAAAATGGTGTCAAACATTAATTCATATTTGTGATACGATGATGCATCGACATCAGCAGAATAATAGCGATATGGCCTTTTTATATCAACAAATAGATGCCATGAAATCCGGGGCGCATGGGGCAGGTTTTAAAGAGAAGGTGCCCTTTGAAATGATTCAATCTTTTTTAATACAGCAATTGGATCTCAAGGTTTCCCAGGGCAAATTTTTAGCAGGTAAAATTACCTTTTGCAATATAATGCCCATGCGCAGTATTCCATACAAGATTGTCGTGCTTATGGGAATGGATGAAGGCGCGTTTCCACGTCAGGTGTTTGGTCCGGGATTTGATTTGATGAAGAAATATCCTCGATTGGGTGATAAAAATGAACGGCTTGAGGATCGATATCTGTTTTTAGAAACCTTGTTATCTGTTCGTCAAAAAATGATCATCACATATACTGGATTGGATATACGTGATAATTCACCTATCCCGTGTTCAGGTGTTGTCAGTGAACTCATGGACGTGATGAATGACAGTTTTGATTTTCCAGATGGTTATGAATATCATATATCCCATCCGCTTCACCCGTTTAATTGTGCATACTTTACTAATAAGGGGCCGTTGTTCTCTTTTTCAAAAGACAACTTCAAAATTTCAAAGGCTCTGCTGCAGGCAGAATCGATACAAACAGATTCCGGTAAACCGTTTTTTATTCAGCCAATTGCCCATCAAAATCAGCAAAACCATATTGAAAATAAGATTGAACCACCATCCGACATCAATATGGATGAGTTCGTCCGGTATTTCAAGCACCCGGTCGAATGGATGATGAAACAGCGATTAAAGATTGTTTTCCCGCATCTTGAACAAGAGACTCAAGACAGGGAAAGCTTTAGCATAGTCGGTCTTGACCAGTACACCCTGGGTTCCTGGCTGGTTGGAAAACAAGAAGCAATAAGGGATCTTATCCCGGAAATTATCATAGACAAAGAAGATCATTATCCGACACTTAAAGCCATGGGAAGCCTGCCCTATGGACAAAAAGGCAGGGTTGAGTATGAAAAACTTCAACTGCTTGCTGAGCCTGTGATGGATGCCGTGCAAACGATTTCTTTAAAAAAAACATTGTTGCCCGTTGTTAAACAACTTAAAATTGATGACCTGACAATTAATGTCCATTTAAAAGATATCCGGGAGGATGGATTGACCGTGGCAGGTTTTGGAAAATTAAACAGCGCACGATTGCTTTTGGGCTGGATACAGCATTTGTTTTTAAACGCATGTGCCCCAAAAGGGTATCCAAAACGAACCCGGCTGATTGGTCGTGATCCAGGCGGGAAAAAGCCCGTTTTTATAGTTGAATTTGAGGCCCTCAAAGACCCGGATCTTGAACACTTAAAGGTATTGGCTAAATTGTATGAGAAAGGAATATCCAGGCCCTTGTGTTTT
>JAKIUJ010000012.1 GCA_021647625.1 Desulfobacula sp. | reverse complement strand
GACAAAGCAAAAAAAAACCAAGGATGACATCCCTGACAATTGCATTAAAATCTATACCGATGGAGCATCCTCCGGTAACCCCGGTCCAGCAGGGATTGGTGCATTGTTAATGTATAAAAAAAGCAGAAAAGAAATATCACAATACATTGGCAAAACAACCAATAATATCGCAGAGTTAACCGCCATTAAAGTTGCTTTGCAAAAACTCAAACGAAATGACCTGCCGATTCGACTCTTTTCAGACTCAAGTTACGCCATTGGATTGCTCACAAAGGGTTGGAAACCCAAAACAAACCAGGAACTGATTTATGAAATAAAACAATTAACCGCTCAATTTTCTGATCTAAAATTTATTAAAGTAAAAGGACATAGCGGTATTAAAGAAAATGAAGTTGCGGATTATCTGGCAACCTCGGCCATAAAAAAAGACCCGAAATAATTCGGGCCTTTTTTTTCTCAATTATATGTTTTATTTGTCTATTTTTCTTTTTTAAGATCGCCGAGTTCTTTTTCAAGTTCTGCAATTTTGGCTTTGTCATCTTCCACAACAACAGCATCCTGACCTTCTTCATTTTTCCAGGAATCTTTAAGTTCATCAAATCCAAGATAAAGTGCCAGGCCACCGCCCAAAAGTAATACAGGAGGAATGCATCCTGCAAGAAGCGCTACGAACTCACTAAAAAAAACAGCCAAACCAACAACACCAAGAAGTACTGCAATCGCTCCACCAATTAAAGTTTTCATAAAGAAATCCTCCTAAAATTTTTTATTCATAAACAAATTATTCTTCTACAATTAAACAAATATGGAAATTGTCAATATTAAGGATAAAAGAAAATAACATACACCTTTGATATTTTCAAGACCATTTTAAGATTGCCATTCTATAAAAGCTTTGATAATTATTAAAAGTTTATACCATACAAGAAAATCCTTTAAAGGACATTTTAATGCTATTATTTCAAAAGCTTAACGATCTTGTTTCAGGATGGCGTAAAAAAATGCGCAGCATGATCGACTGCCTTTTGGGCAACACCTATGATTACTTTTTGTGCTTTTACCCCGGCAATACAGGGTATTTTGTCCAAAAGTTCATTAAACTGTTAATTAACAAACCCAATTTTGATGATCATAATATAGAAAAAATAAACCGGATTGATCCGGACAGTATCGTTGTTTACGCCAGTAAATCAAAGAGAATCACTGATTTTATTTATTACCATACCAAACTCAAATCACTTGACCTGCCTTATCCTCAGATAGGTTTTGATCTTATCTTTTTTTCGCTCCAACCGGCCAAACGATTGTTTCAAATTATTCTTTGCCATCTTGATTATTTTTTCCATCATTTTCATTTTAAAGATGCCTATACAAGCGGTTACTTCACAAAAGAGCTGTTAAATGGAAAAGCCGGGTTTGTCTGCCTGATTGAAGAAGATGATTTTCACAAGCGATTTATCAAAGCCACCCCTGATCCGCTTTATGTATTAATTGAGCTTCAAAAAGCAACTGACAAGCCAGTCATGATTATCCCCGAGGATATCATCTATATCACCAAACCCATGCAGAAGAATCCCGGATTAGCTGATATCCTTTTTGGTACCCATGAAAAACCAGGCAGAATTAAACGGCTTTACACAATTTTGCGGTATCCGGAAAAGATCAGGATTGAGTTGGCACACCCGGTGAATTTAAAAGAATTTTTAAGCAGTCAAAAAATAGAGCAATTGGAAACCGAGTTCCAGACCCACAGGCTCAGGAAGCACCTGGTGGATATTCTCAATCGCCAGAGAAGAAGCATCACAGGCCCTCTGCTGAAAACACGTCAGGAGATGACAGAGGACATTTTAACCCGAAAATCTTTACGCGAATTTTTAGCAGAGTACGCCTCACAGAACAATATGACCCTGAGCAAGACCCATAAAAAAGCTGCCGGTTATATCAATGAAATCGCTGCAAATTATAACTTAAGAATCATTAATTTTGCCAACTGGATGTTAACTTGGGTTTTCAACAATATTTTTGACGGATTGGTCTGGGACCAAAAAGAAATCAATCGCATGAGAGAAAAATCAACAGAGGCACCACTTATTCTTGTTCCCTGTCATAAAAGCCATTTGGATTATCTGTTGCTGCCCTATTTGATGTATCGAAACAACATGCCCTGTCCCCACGTTGCTGCCGGCAAAAATCTATCTTTCTGGCCGTTGGGACCATTATTTCGGGGTGCAGGTGCCTTTTTTTTACGGCGAACATTTAAAGGTGCACCACTGTATGCCAAAATTTTTGGTGCTTATCTTGAAAAACTGCTCTATGAGGGGTTCAATATAAAAATTTTTATTGAGGGCGGCAGAAGCCGCACAGGTAAACTGCTCCCCCCTAAACCCGGTGGTCTTGCCATGCTGGTCAATGCCTGGCACGCCGGTGCATGTGAAAATTTATATTTTGTACCCGTGTATATCGGGTATGATCATGTCCTTGAAGAAGACTCATATTTAAAAGAGATCGAGGGTGGTAAAAAATCACCGGAAACCCTTAAAGGGCTGATCAATGCCAGAAAATTCTTAAAGAAAAAGTATGGCAAAGTCTACATGAAATTTAATGAACCCATCTCCATTAAAGATTACGTCAAGGAAAAAAATATTGATATTTCCAAGGCATCAAACCAGGAATATATTACCTTCATTAAAAGTTTCGGCTATAAATTAATAAATAGTATCAATGACAATTCAATAGCCACTCCGCACGGAATCATTGCCAGTGCGGTTTTAAATTGTCCCAAAAACTCTTTTACAAAAAAACAGATGACGGCAAGGGTCGATACGTACATGGGGATGCTCAACTACATGAATGCCGAACTTTCCGACTCCCTGTTAATTGACCCTGACAATACGTTAAATTCAGTTATTTATGATTTTATCTCCAGAAACTTTATAGAGCTTGGCGATGAAGATGACGATGATATTACTGAAAACACCGTTTTTATTGTAAAAGCCAACAAGCGAGCCATTTTAGACTATTACAAAAATTCGGTGATCTCTTTTTTCATTGAGTATGCATATACTGCCATTGCTATACTGGAAATTGACAGATTCCAGTTTTCCACATCGGATCTTACCCTGCGCTATAAATTTTTAGAAAAAATGTTTACCGATGAGTTCTTTTTTGATGAAGAAACCACGATAGAAGAAAGTATTTCTACAGCCATCAAAGGATTCACAAATGAAGGTATTATTGTGCCGGATTCACGAACTCCGGACATTTATCATGTCACCTCACGGGGTTTAAAAAAAATCAAATGGTTTGCGGCCTTTTTGCAGCCATTCTTTGAATCTTATAGAACCACATTGCTCTATTTTGAAAAATACAAGGCAGATAAACATGATCAAAAAGACCGGGTTAAAAAAATTCATTCAATCGGAACCAAATTGTATAAAAGCAAAATCATTACTTATAAAGAGTCCTTATCGCAAATCAATTACAAGAATGCATCTAATTATTTTATGCTTAACGGTGTAACCGGTTCCCAGGATAATATCCAGATAGAATACTATAAAAACATTCTTGATCGACTGGTTGTTTTAGTCGGTTCATAATCCAAATGAAAAGCCCTAAACATTTTATATGAAAGCATTGATACTTGCTGCAGGTTTCGGCACACGGCTTTTGCCATTTACCAATTGTATTCCCAAACCGATGTTCACCTTGAATTCAATTCCGATATTGGAACATACTGTGCTTCAATTGACCCATGCGGGTTGTGACCAGATTATAATTAACACCCATCATTTGGCACCTCAAATTGAAGCCTTTGTTAATCAATTGAGCAACAAGTCAGGTATCAGCATTGATATTATAACCATTTTTGAACCGGAAATTCTTGATACCGGCGGTGCCATTGCGAATACAAAACCATACTTTAAGGATGAACCATTTTTTGTAATCAATGCCGATGTTGTTTCAACCATTGATTTTAAAAAAGTATATGCCTTTCATCAGCAATCAGACCTCGTTGCCACACTTGTGTTACATGATGAAAAAAAATTTAATAAGGTGGGTATTGATGAGAACAATTTTATTATAGATTTTGACTCTCCTGAAAGAGGCCTTGCCTTTACCGGCATCCAGGTGTTGTCCCCCCAAATTTATGATTATCTGCCGGACAAAAAAATCTTTTCCAGTATTGATCTTTACAAAACACTCTGCCCTGAAACCCTGGTAAAGGCATTTGTAGACAAACAAATATTCTGGTCCGATATCGGCACATCCGGGTCTTATGCCATGACATCCATTCGCATGCTTTGTGCCTCTTATTTTAAAGTTGCAGATGCAAATATCAAAGATATATCAATTACCAAACTTGCCGGTGACGGTTCTGATCGCCTTTGGTATCGTGCATTTTACAAATCCCAAAGCGTTGTTGTTTCTGATCACGGTATCTGTATGCCAAACAGTGAAGAAGAACGCCGGCTTAATGCATTTATAAATATAGGCACGCATCTGGATACCCAAAATATCCCTGCATCCCGTATCCTTTCTTTTGACCGATTATCCGGTATTGTTCTGGTTGGGGATTTCGGGGATACACATCTTGCAAACCTTATCAAACAAAACCCTTCAGACACCGATACTTTGACTTTATATAAAAAAGTAATTGATAAACTCATAGATTTTTCACAACAGGGCTATAAAAATTTTAATGAAGACTGGACCTGCCAGACCCGTACCTATTCCAAAGAGCTGATTTTAAAATACGAATGCCGATACTTTATGGATGCTTTCATTAAAGGGTTCTTGAATATAGAGTTCTCATTGGATGATTATATCCAGGAATTTGAGTTTATCGCAGGTTATGCACTTAAACATGGTATAACGGGTCTTATGCATCGGGATATGCAGTCAAAAAACATCATGTTTAAAAATGAAGAAATTTTTTTTATCGATTTCCAATCGGCACGCACAGGTCCCCTTCAATATGATCTAGCATCTTTGCTTATTGACCCTTATGTTGGCTTGAGTGAACCGATAAAAGAAGAGTTGCTCCAATATACCATGGATAAATTACGGCTTGATTCCCAAGAACAAAAAAAATTTAAAACATGCTACACTTTTTGCTGCCTGACAAGAAATCTACAGTTTTTAGGGGCATTTGGTTTTTTGAGCCGGGTGAAAAATAAAAAACAATTTGAAACTTTTATACCGAATGCGGTAATATCCTTAAAAAACATCATCCGTCAATTGGAATTGAAAATAAAACTGCCAAAGCTGTCACAGCTTGTTGATACTCTATAAGGAGTCAGAAAAAATGGAAAAAATCAATGTCATGGTCAACGGACTGCCCGGAAATGTAGCCAAAAAAATGGCACTCTTCGCTGTTTCAAACGATCAATACACCATTGTACCCTATTCATTAACCGGTCAGGAAATAACACAAAATGATATCACCATAAACAAGACAACCATTGAACTTGTCAGGCCCGATATCCGTAATGAAAAAATCAATCAGATAAAAACTCGAATTCCAAACTTCATTGTCATTGATTATACCCACCCCACAGCAGTTAATTCCAATGCTGAGTTTTATACCAAAAACCGGATTCCATTTGTAATGGGAACCACAGGCGGAGATCGAGATGCACTGGAAAAGGCAGTACAAAATTGTGACACACCGTCTGTTATCGCACCCAATATGGCAAAACAGATCGTGGGCTTCCAGGGCATGATGGAATATGCCGCCCAAACATTTCCCGATCTTTTTGCCGGATACAAGCTCACGGTGGTTGAAAGCCATCAGCAAATGAAGGCGGATACCTCGGGTACTGCCAAAGCCATTGTTGACTGTTTCAATGGTCTTGGGGTCAATTTTGATGTCAGTGAAATTAAAAAAATAAGAGACCCGGAAGTTCAGGAGAAGGAATTGAACATTCCAAAAGAACACCTTGGCGGTCACGGATGGCATACTTACACCTTGACAGCACCGGACGGGTCTGCACTTTTTGAATTCAAACACAATATCAATGGCCGTGATATCTATGTATCCGGCACCTTTGATGCAGTACGCTATTTAAATGAAAAGCTGTCAGACAAAGAGAATACCAAAAAACTGTATACCATGATCGACGTTCTCAACAGGACATAATGAGCCTTTATTTTAAAATCATTCTTGTCATCTTCGGGCTGGCTTATTTTATCAGCCCGGTGGATGTTATTCCGGATCTTTTGCTGCCCTATATCGGATGGATTGATGATGGCCTTGTGTTTGCCACGATCATCTATATGATACGCTATGGCAGGTTACCTAATTTTCTTTTTAATAAAAAAAATCCCTCTCAACCCCCAAAAGACAAAACAAAAACCAATAACACACCCCATTCAAACAATAAGGCCAGGCAAAAAGCCGGATCAAATTATGGGTCAAATTCAGATCAAAAATCAGGCTCGAATTCCCAATATTCAAAAAAAAGCTCACCTCCCCCAAAACAAAAAACACTCTATGAGATATTGGGTGTTAAAGAGAATGCAAGCAAAAGAGAAATCCAGGTCGGCTATAAAGAAGCCATTAAAAAATACCATCCTGATAAATTATCCCATCTGGGCGAAGAGTTTTCCACACTTGCCAATGAAAAGTTTTTAGAAATTCAAACAGCTTACGAGACCCTGATAAAGAAATTTTAAAAAATCCACTTTCGGACCCGGATACATGACTGACTTTTTATCCATCCATTCAAAAAAGATTGAGATTCAGTGGCACAATAAAGAAATTAAAAATCGTCCTTGTCTTATTTTTCTTCATGAAGGTCTCGGCTGCACAGCCATGTGGAAAGAATTTCCTGGACTTGTTTCGCAAAAAACCAATTGTCCGGCCCTTGTTTTTTCCCGGCTTGGATATGGCAAATCAGATGCGTCTACCCTGCCCTGGAAACTCAACTTCATGCACAAAGAAGCCTTAAAGCTATTGCCGGAAATCATCAAAGCCGCAAAAATAAAAAACTATATCCTCATTGGTCATTCTGACGGCGGGTCCATCGGCATTATATTTTCCGGCAGTCCCCATGCGACAGGCCTCAAAGGTTTGATAACCCTGGCAGCCCATGTCTTTTGCGAACAAATCAGCGTGGACAGTATTTTTCAGGCCAAAATAAACTATGAAAACGGCAACCTGAAACAGGGCCTAGAAAAATATCACGAAAAAAATACAGAAAATGCCTTTCGCGGCTGGAATGATGCCTGGCTGAATCCAAAATTCATGCACTGGAATATTGAAAAATACTTAAAACATATTCAGGTCCCCATGCTCTCCCTCCAGGGTAAAGACGATCAATACGGCACTCCAAAACAGCTTGAATCAATCAAAACTAAAGTTGCCAATATCGGCACCCTTCTTTTAGACAACTGCAAACACGCCCCGCACTCGGAACAAACAAAGATTGCACTTGATTTAATTGCTCGATTTATTTCAAAAGTAGGTAAACACTAAATCTAAACAATAAAGCAAGCCCGCATTGATCACATTTCTAATTCAATCACTCATTGACAAAATAGGCCATATTTGAAATAAAGCAGCAGTTTCTTTTTGATCCAAATCTTCAGGGAGTTAGATTTGACCGGTATAAGTGAAATTCTTGTTTTAGTACTGCTGATTGTTTGCATTTTAATTCTACCCCGTCTGTTTAAGGGGGATGAACCGAATCAAAAAAGATCTTCGCCCATAACGATTAAAAAACTGGGTACAAAGGCACGCATCGGTATTGTATTGTCTCTTGTTTATCCTGTTGCCATGGCATTGTACCTGCGACCATGGGATGGTTCTCTGGTTTCTTTCATCTCTTTTGGGGTTTTCCCGATTCTTATTGTCTGGGCCATGATCTGGATATCTGGTAGTAAAAAAAACTGATCCCTCCCCTTTGCCAAACCTCTTTTAACATTTAGGGTTCACTCAAAAAATATTTACCAATGTTGTCAGGTGAGTCCCCTGGCCGGTAAGGCGCGGAAACTAAGGCATATCAAAATAAGTCGTGTTTGCATAAGGAACAAGCCCTTAAGCCCTGCTGTTTTACCGATTCAATTTTGATATTTGTTTTTACAGCCGTTTTGCATTACTTTAATATTAACTATGAATTTAGTAATATAATCTAAAAATATAATTATTTTACTTGACGCATTTTATTTCATGATTAATTTCTGTTTTAAATGAGCAAGAACAAAATAACAAACCTAAACAGGAGGAAACACCATGAAACTAGTAAGATACAATCCTTTTAACGAGATCGATTTCTGGGGTAATTCGTTTAACAGCTGCTTTAATGATCCTATTACGAAAAGCAGAAGGCCTCAAGAATGGGTGCCTGTAGTGGATATTCTCAGCAAAGACGATACTGTCATTTTAAATGTGGAGTTACCCGGGGTAAACAAAGAAGACATCTGTGTGAACATTGAAGAAAAGGTGCTCACCATTAAAGGGGAGCGTAAGCTTGAAAATGAGGACGATACCTTTCATCAAAGAGAACGCATTTACGGTAACTTTAAACGGTCATTCAGCCTTTCTGACGACATTTTGACCGATGAAGTCTCAGCCGATTATGCAGATGGTATCCTTACACTCACCCTTAAAAAAGACACCACAAAAGAAAAAGTAAAAGAGATTACAATTAATTGAAGTTTTTATTTTAACATTCTTTTAGCACAACCATAGCAAAAAAGCCGGGGCTGAATGTATCAGCCCCGGCTTTTTTATTTCATAATGACAGGATAGTTAATTACCTTAATGGTGTTCTTCACCATCACACATGGTTTCATAGGCTGCTTTCAGTATGACATATGTCATGCCGGCACCCAGGATGGAAACGGCATACCAGAATCCACCAAAGAAGATCAAGTGCCCCGCATCCCATACCCATTCAAAACTAAATGGAAACATAATTATTTTTTCCTTTACCTAAGGTTATTCGGTTGCTGCCACAGCTTCTTTTATTATTGCATCTTCCGTTAGGACTTCTTTTTTAACAGTATCAGCCTCATTGGCATGGTTTAATTCATGTTCCTGGGGGAATACCGGCAGATACCGATACGTTACTGCAATCAGGATAATACCATACGCAATAGGCAGTATAGTGGTGGCCACTTCCTGCCAGCTTGGGATGTACAATGCCCAGGTATCAAAACTCATTACCGGAACCGCCATGACTTGAAGAACCATGACCCATCTGTTCAGGCAAACACCGATGGTACCAAGAATAATGGCAACCAGGCGCAGAGTCGGGTTTTCCCGTGTGGATTTCATAATCAAAATCGCACCGGGAACAACGCCACAGAGAATAATTTCTATAAACAGAATGGAGTATCCATAAAAACTGTTGTTGGAATAGAAATGGCTGAGTTCAAATCCCAGACTGGGTACAGTAACCGTTGCCCAGTAGATGGTATCGATAATTTTAGCGATAATATAGGTTGAGATCATCCAGCCTGAAATTTTGGCCAGAAGATGAACAGTCTTATCACTCACCAGTTTTTTTCCTGTAATCACCTCTGTGATTTTTGTGACCAATAAGGTGAAGCAAGGACCGAATGCTGCGGCAGACCATGTAAACAAAAAGAAGGTCCAGGGCCAGATGAACAATCCTTCCCTTACGGCAAAAGGACGACCGAACATGACGCCTGCAACCCCACCCAGAGATCCCTGATGGAAAAAAGAAAGAAAAGCACCAGCGGCTGCAAATACTGCCATTACACCATGCATGTTATGCGCAAGATGACGAAAGAACGGCACTTTATTGGCTTGTCTGTTTTCCAGAATATTGGGTATAAATTCAATGGTCAATACCGCAAAATAAGCAGACAGACAAAAAGCCACTTCAGTCAACATTGAATGAACATTGGCATGCCAGAAAATAAACCAGCCACGAAGGGGCTGTCCAATATCAATGGCAAGGATCAACAATGCTGAGCTATAGCAGATAAAGCCGATAATAACGGCAAAGTTAATGATATTTTTTAATTCATCTATTTTAAAAATATATTTTAATAGACCTGTGAAAAATGCGCCGCCGCCGACAGCGATAATTGCCAGGTCAGCCCAGATCCAGAGGGCGAACCCGTAATAATCATTCATATTGGTTTGGTTCAGACCTTTCCAATAGATGAGTATCCAGGCAAAAACGCCCCAAAGAACAACGGCGCCAACGAGGGCTATTCCAGCATAAAACTTTGGAAAAGAACAGCGTTTTGCACCTTCAGGTATTAATGCAGAATCCATATTTATTCACTCCTAAATAAGATTTTTCGATGTCTTAACCATGGGTTGATGTTGCCCCATAGTGATTCTTGATTTTATCCCATTCACCTTCGCGATAGTTATCTCCTGCTTTTCTGACCCATTCCCGTTCGGAAAGATAGTAAACCTTGGGGTTGGTCCCCAGTCTTTCAAGAAGCCTGAAGACATTGGGGTTTCTTGATTTTCCCACCACATGTTTATTGAATGTATCAGGATGGGGATCAGGATTAACTATCTTATGTACCTTGTGCTCGGGATTATTCAAATCCCCGAAGACAATGGCGCCTGCGGGGCATGCTGTGGTACAGGCGGTCTGATAATTCTCTTCCGGAATTTCATTCTTGTCGCCTTGGCTATATGCAATGTCCCTTGCAGCCTGGTATCTGTGATAACAGAAACTGCATTTTTCAACGACCCCCCTCATTCGAGGAGAAACGCTTGGGCTCAGGTATTTTTCCATGCCTTCCGGCCATTTGGGATCCCACCAGTTAAAATATCTTGCATGATACGGACAGGCCCCCATGCAATATCGACATCCAAAACAGCGTGTATAAATCTGGCTGACAATTCCTGTATCATAACCATAGTCAGTGGCCGTGGCAGGGCAAACAGAAACACAGGGTGAATGACCGTGGCCTCCTTTGCCGGCGCAATGCTGGCAGGGCCTTGGCAGATATACCATCTCAGTATCAGGAAAAGATTTACCATTGGTTAATTTATAAACACGCATCCAGGTGATACTTTTCTTTTTATCGGATTCATCGTCCTTAAATGGAACATTATTCTCCGACATACACGAGACCATACAGGAACCGCAGCCTGTGCATTTGTCCAGATCAATGACCATTCCGAACTTATGTGTTTTTGTATTTTCTTGTTTCATTAAGAACCTCTTTAGCAATATATCCTTGAATTTTCCGCCCCAGGGCGGCTTTGCGTTAATTAGGACAGCTTAGCTTTAATTCCAAAGGCGGCATCCAGTCCTGAACCGGATTCAATTACCGGGCCAATAAGATCATTTACGTTCACCCCTTTGTTGGACACAAATATATTGTCAAATGTATGTCCAAGCCCTTCAACCATTCCAATCACTCCCGGCATGATACCTTCGTTCAAATGAATCCTGACACGAGCAGTACCTATGGGGGTTGCCAAGGTGGCATATCCGCCTTCTTTCAACCCATTGGCTGTAAGAGGATTAATTTCCACCAAAATGTCTTTACCCTTTAAGACTGTGTCTGCAACTGTTTTAATGGCAAATGGACTCGCTGAGTATCCTGCGCTGATCAATCGCATATTATCAATTGGAATCAGTGTCAGTTTATAGTCACCCTGGGCCTTTACCGTTGCAGGACCAGCTGCCAGGTAAGAGACATTAACCATAGCTGCTGTGGAAGGTGCTTCCTCCGAAAGAAGCGCAAACCCGTCTTCTGAGAGTGAATCCCAGATGCCGGCAGTAACGCCTTCGAGACACTCCTCATACGTTTCCCATTCAAAATTCTGGGCAACACCGCTTTCAAGGGCTTTGGCGATGGAAATAACAGAATCTCCGGGATGCCGGGTGTCAAAAATAGGATCGAGCATGGGTTTGGTGAGCCCTACCACGCTTTTTGCAAGGCCTGCACCTGTTGCCACATCCTCAAATCTTTCAAGGAAGGTATGGCTTGGAAGGATAATATCTGCTTCCATGGCTGTTTCATCAAGAAAGGAAGAAAAACTGACAATAAATGGAATTTTTTCAAATGCCTGTTTCACCGTCTTGGGTTTATGCATATTGTAACAGGGGTTGGCATTGTAGACAAACAATGCTTCAATCACAGGTTTAGATGTCTGATTTACTTTTTCAAACAGCTGGTTAACATATTTTCCGGTTTTTTCTTTTAACATGCCTTTTTGGGCAATACCGTCAAGTGAACTTTCCGGAAATTCAAGGTATTCGGCCTTTGGCATAACAAAGGTGCCACCTTTTTTATTAAGATTACCAACCATGCAGTTTAATAATTGTACGGCAGCCATCTCTTTAAGGCTCTGTGCACCATCACCGCGACCTTTGCCAAATACCGCCAACGGCATTTTAGCCTTGGCAAACTTAGTGGCCAGCTTTTCGATGTCAGCGGCTTTTACCCCTGTAATTTCTGCTGTCTTAACTGGTGAATAATCCTGTTGAACCTGTGCTGCAAGTTTGTTGAATCCGCCTGTGAATGCAGACGTGGCCGAGCCTTTAAACAGATTGTTCTTAAGCATTACGGCACAGATGCCCAAAGCAAGATCAGCTTCAGTTCCAGGTTTCACAGGTATCCATTTATCCGCATTGGCTGCCGTATTGGATAATCTGGGTTCAATCTGGTAAAGTTTTGCATGCCGCTCTTTTCTGGATGCATTTGCCTTAAAACAGGCAACAGGTGACCCCCAGCCTTCAATAAGCCCTGCACCAAAGCTTAAGACTAAATCAGCATTAGCCAGGTCAAATCCGATGGTCATGCCTTCGCCGTGAAGTGCCTCGGCAGTTAATTCAAGATTGGATTCAAGAGACGGCATTGTATAAAAATTGGGGGACCCAAAGGTTTCAAGCAATCGTTTAAAAAGACCTGAAACAGATCCCTGATCTTTATCGATGATACAGGCCAGTTTTTCCGGTGCGCCACTTTTTCTAATATCACCAAGTTTTCCTGAAACAATCGCAATGGCATCATCCCAGGAAATCTCTTCAAACCCGTCACCATTTCTTTTTAATGGAGTCTTAACCCTTGCCGGATCATACAGGTATTGAAGACCTGCAATGCCATGAAGGCAGGCACCGCCGTCATTTACAGGGTAGTCGTCAAGCCCTTCTATTTTTATGGGCCTGTTGTCAATTTTCCGGACGCTGATACCGCATGCGCCTGGGCAAAGACTGCAGACCGAACTTTCATAAGTGGATTCTCCATCAAGGGGAGGATGATCAAGTGCCCATGGCCACAGCTTTGTCGTCTGCGACAGAATGGAAGAATCGTCTGTTAATTTCAGCATCATGGGTGAAACCGTTACACCGGCGACTGCACCAAGTCCCAATCCCAAGAAGCTTCTTCTGTCAACTTTCATAAATTGTTCCTCTATAAAGTTTTTGAATTCTTGTGTTTCAGGTTTCTTACTTGTGACACTGAAAACAATAACCTTTTTGGTCATTTTTTTCTTTGTGACACTCTGCGCAATCATCCATCTTCATGCTATCCCAGGAATTTTTTTTGATTCCAAAGATATTTTTACCCCAGATATCACGGCTGTAACCGGTGAGTCTGTTTTCTTCATAGGGCCTTGATGAGGTGGATTCTCCAATGGGACCATGACATGACGCACAATCCATTTCATCTTTACCTAAAAGATGTGCGGCATGCGAAAAATAAACGCAGTCTGGCTGTCTTGAATAAACAAGCCAGGGAACTTCTTTTTCTTTTACCACATACTCTTGAGTAAAAATCGCTTCATCATCTGTTTCACCCATGGGTTCTTCTGAATGGCAATCCAGACAGGTTTCCAATTTGGGTATTCCAGTGAAGCTGCCGTCATCCCTTAAGGAATGGCATGCATCGCAATCGCCGGCCTCGCCGACATGAAGCTCGTGATCAAAATTAAAAGGTTGCTCTTTTTTTGAATAGAGCAATTTGGGAAACAACAGTGTACCGGATAAGAAGCAAACAATAAATGCCACAATAAAAAAGATGACACCGAGCCCGAGGCCCTTGTCATCTTTTGTGTCTCCGGTAGTGCATTCCCCTGCACTCTCCGTGGAACCATTTTCAGCTTTGTTTTCTATTTCACTCATGAAAACTCCATCAATTTAAAATGTTGATGATACGTTAACCATTTTGTCCTGATCGAAACTTAGTGATAACTTCAACCAAGACTATTTCCTTTGCAGACAGTAATCTTTAACCGTCTTGCAGTACCGTCCGTAATTTGCGTTATTCTATATTAATATCTTGATTTCTTGTCAAGATAAATTAAGAAAAGACGCGTGTGTGCAAAGGAAAAACGGTAATCCGCTGGTAGTTCGTCAGTTATCCGTAATAATGGAGTTTTGTTAACCGCCGTTAGCTGTAAGAATGCAGTCCGCTGAGTAAAAAATTAACACCGAAATAAGTAAAAAGAACACATAAAAAACCGATAATGGAAACCCAGGCAAGTTGTTTACCACCCCACCCTCTCATCATCCGTAAATGCATGAAAATGGCATAAACAAACCAGGTGACCAGCGACCATGTCTCTTTAGGGTCCCAGGTCCAGTATTTCCCCCAGGCGGAATTAGCCCACACCGCCCCTGTAATTATTCCGATGGTAAGAAATAAAAAGCCAAAAACGACCATCTGGTAGGTGAGTTCGTCAATGAGGTCCAATGAGGGTAACCTGGTAAAGATCGATGTTGAATTCGGGTCTTCGGGTTTAAAAAAATACATAATAGCAAAACCAAAGGCAAGAGCAAATCCAGCATAACCCAGAAAACAGGTGATAACATGGGCAATCAACCAGTTACTTTTAAGTGCGGGAACAAGAGGAGAAATTTTACTTCCCATACTTGGATCAAAAGATGCATAGGCAATGGCAAGAAAAATCAAAGGTGTTGCAAATACACCAATTGCATCTTTCTTATATTTTAATTCTACAAAAATATACAAGAGTGCAACAGTCCATGAAAAGAAAACCAGAGATTCATACATGTTGGCAAAGGGTGCATGACCATATCCAATCTGGTATGATTCAATCCACCTTAAAATGATACCGGCAGTGTTGTCCATAAAACCAATTATGAGAACAATCAATCCTATTTTCGCCAGAATCTGTTTTTTAAAAGAAAATGATCCAATATAAAAAACCGATGCCAAAGCATAAATAAATGTTGCTGAAGATAATGCAAATGAACTGTTCATAACCGTTATAGATCCTTTAGTTTTGTTGCCATTTTTTTAATTTTAAGTTTTTGACTCTGTTTATTCCGATTAGTTATTCCAAAAACAAAAACTTTACTTGTTGCTTGTGTATCAGATTCGATTTGAATACAAACCGATTGATGGGACATAAAAAAAGTAACCCAGCATCCGAGAATCAAAAATATGAATCCGGCATATACATATAAGACCCCTGGATCTTTTGTAATCTGTAATCCGGTATAGTGTTTTTGTTCAAATTTCTTGATAACAAAAGCCAAATCGCCTTTACGCATCTTATCAAATGTTGGAAACCTGGTTGGCAGGCCAATTTGAAAAACACTTCCCTTTTTTGGTGTAACAGTTAGAATAAAGGCCTCACCAAGATTATTGCCTTGAAAATCATAATTGGGTAAAAAACCTTCAAGCTTAAACGTACCTTGTTCACCAGGCAGCGATAGTTGTTGACCCACTCTAATCTCATGCTGAGTTGTTTCTTTATCTGAACGACGGACAATCTCAAGAAGAACAGCATCAGGTTGTGCCGTACCATAAAAGGATTGAAAAATATTGATCCCTTTGTATCGAAGTGGATGGTTCACCCGGATATCTTTTGTAAAAGTCTCTTTTCCATTTTCGATGATAGTCAGATTGGATTTAAATTCCTTTGGAGCACCTGTGTCATAAAACTGGACTTCAAAATCATTGCACCGGATTTCAAACCCAAGCTTAATTGCCGTCCTTTTTTTTGCAAGAAATGCAGTATCCGATGTGGCACCTTCATCCAGCCTGAGATTGGCTTTAAACCCAAACAATGTGCCGATTAGAGCACCAACTAAAAGCAGCAGAATACTAAAATGGATAATATAAACACCGATTCTTGTCCATCTGCCTTTTTCCGCAAATAGAGCAACACCGGCCTGGGTTTCTTCCCTGACCACTTTGCCAACATGCTTTGAAAGAAATGTTTCATATTTAGGCAGCACTGTGTCTGAACTTTTTTCAAGTAAAAAAGAAGCGGTTTGTTTTTGCTTTGTAAATCTTGCCAGTTTAAATCTGACTGCTTTAGGAAAAATAATTTTCCAGGTAACGGTCAAACGTTCAATTGAACATACAACTATATTGATACACAAGAGCACAATAAGCCCTAAAAACCACCAGGCATGATACATATCATTGATATTAAATACTTTTATCAAATTGGTCCATGTCTGGCCGTAGAGCCTTAGATATTCCTGATCAGAACCATTCTGGAGAATAACAGTTCCGATAATAGAGGTTACAGTGAGGGCAACCAGGGTGTAAACAGCAAGCTTGACAGAACAAAAAAACTGCCAGATATGATCGGACATTGTCTGATTTTTTTTCAAAATGTTATCTTTCTTATAATTCTTGTTTTAAGTGCCCTTCTATTCCAGAATTCCTTTTTGTATCAAGCCCGACTGCAGCTTTCACAACATCTATTCTGCCAAAAACGACCACTTTGTTTTTTGCCCGGGTAACTCCGGTGTACAATAACTGTCTTGTCATAACCGGAGACATTTTTTCAGGCATTACCAACAATACCGTTCCAAACTCAGATCCCTGACTTTTATGGACCGTTATGGCAAATGCCATGTCATGTCCGGGCAAATCCTTATATCTAAACTGCTTAATTTTGCCGTCAAAGCTCGAAAACAAAACCATTCTTTTCGTATCCTGTTCCGCAGTAATGCCGGTATCACCATTAAATAATCCTTTTTGATAGTCATTGGTGTTTACCATAATTATGCCTCTAAACGACTTTTTTTGTATACCAAAATTACCCTGGGATCGCAAAATCTTTTCACAAACATGATTAATTTGTAATGTTCCGGTATCACCAAAATTATGAGCGCACAGGATCCTGAATGAATCCAGATTTCTTAATGCTACTTCATCATTCCGGGCATTTTGTATGGGGTGATATCCTTTTTTAATATAGGGTTTTAGTAATTTTTCAATTCCTATGTTTTTATCAAATTTTTCAAAAATAACATCTGAATAATCATCATCCGTCAATATCTGTTCCACCTTATCAGGATCATTTTTGTTTATAGCTGCTGCAAGCGACTGAATACCGCTTTTACCTGACGATCTAAAGTTATGGTTTAACGCATGTATATAGGGCATCATCTGTTGCGCCCTACATATATCTGCAAAAACAGATCCTGCCTGGACCGATGAAAGCTGATCCTTATCGCCTAAAACAATAACCTTTGCAGTTAAGGGAATTGCTTCCAAAAGCCGTGTTAAAAGGCTCATATCAACCATGGAGGCCTCATCAATAATCATAACATCGACCTGCAAGAGATTGTCCTTATTAAAATTAAATCCCGGGCGATGTCTCAATGGCTTTAATATGGAATGAATTGTTCTGCCCTCTTCCATCTTAGAGGCGGCTTTTCCGGTTGGTGCTGTGCAGATAATATTTAGTGCAGGCATCCCTTGTTGTTTTGCCATCAGCAAACAAGCCTGCTTAATCGCATTGGTTACAAATGTCTTACCTGTGCCCGGACCACCTGAAATAATGGTCAACGGTTTTAAAATTGCATTTTTAACTGCTTTTTGTTGTTTTAAGACCGGTTTGGTTTTGGCCGGAATAACCTGATCTATAATTTTTTCAAGAACAGACTGATCTAAGCCTAAAGACTGTGATTTGATTCGTATGATGATATTATGAGTCAAGCGAAGTTGAAAATCATAATATTTGGCCAGATATAGCCTATCGTCTTCATCAATCACCAAGGGTGTTTTCGGGTCCTTTGAAACCATCTTTGATTCAATTAAGGATGAGCGCCAGACTTTGGCATCCGGAAGTGTAAACGCTATATTATCTTTTGTTGAAATGACTTGACTAATTTTTCCCATTTCATGAATATCAACACAAATATGCCCCTGGTTGAGCATTTTTGACACCAATGCACAGGATGCAAGCACAATTGGGTTTGTCTCAAAAAAAATTTTGCCCATAGATTGTGCAAAATAGTAATCAAGTGACGAAAAAAACTGTTGTTCGTACAAAGTTTTTAACTCAAATGGGAGATGTAAATTCATATTTTTATTGATTTTTTTTTATACCTTCAAATATCATCAATCCAATGGCTTCAACGGCCATTTAACATACTCTAATACTCTCTATAACAATTGCCATTATAGCTTATAAAAATAAAGCTAATGGCAATTGTTATTGGTAACAGTCTTAAAACAAAAAAACAAATAGTTATCGCAATTTTTCCCTGAGCCTGCTGTGTCTTTGAAAGTACTTTGAATATCCTTTGAACAATTGTGCTTGAATGATAGGATATATTTTAATACCCTGTTCAACAGTTTTGCCATTATTAATTAATTGATCAGGATCGGTAAATAACTTTGCTAAGAGTTTTTCAAGATGAATAAATCCACACTAAAATTAGAACTCCTGTTTAAAGATCGAAAACAGATCGTTGAAGATATTACTATAATTGTAAGTGCAAATGATTTGAATATCATATCCATGGAAGTGGTTACTAAAGATAAAAAAACCTTTATTTACCTTGAAACAAAAAGTTCGATATTCTCACCTTCCAATAAAATTATTATTCAACATCTAAAAAAAATACCCGATCTGATTGAGATCACAAATATCAGTTCAATGCCCCAGGAACTCAGGGAAAAAAGACTCAAGGTCGTCTTAGACAGTATCAGTGATGGGATTATTTCCATTGACAAATCAGGCTACATTACAACCATTAACCGCGTGGCAAGAGGTGTATTGGGATTAATTGATCTTGATGTTTTAGGCAAAAAACTGTCTTCTCTACACCTTGAAGATCTTGATCTGCTGGATTGCCTGAACGATAAAACCTTTCAAAATAAAAAAAGAAATATCATTACACCGAGTGGCCGATTTCAATTTTTTTCAGCCGGGGTTGCGATTAAAGATATCACCGGGAAAATTACCGGTGCCATTGAAATCATGCGGGATATGAAAGAAATCAAAGAACTGGCAGAAGAAGTTGCTTATCCGACTCACCACACATTTAGTGATATCATTGGAAAAAGTGCCGCCATTATGGACGCCATTTCATTTGCACAAAAAATTGCCGTATCTTCTTCCATTGTCTCCATACGCGGAGATAGTGGAACAGGCAAGGAAATGTTTGCAAAAGCCATCCACACCGAAAGCTGCGTCAAAGGAGAATTTGTGGCTGTAAATTGTGCGGCCTTACCGGAATCACTTTTAGAAAGCGAGCTTTTTGGCTATGAAAAAGGGTCTTTTACAGGTGCCCGGAAAAAAGGGAAACAAGGCCTGTTTGAAATTGCGGACGACGGAACCCTGTTTTTGGATGAAATTGCAGACATGCCAATGGGTGCCCAGGCTAAAATTTTAAGAGTTATCCAGGAAAAGCGCGTTAGAAGAATTGGTGGTGTTAAAGAAATACCGGTGACCACACGAATTATCACTGCCACAAGCCGACTGATCGAACAGATGATTAAAGACAATGAATTTCGGGAAGATCTTTACTACAGGATCAATGTCCTCCCCATACATGTCCCGCCATTGAAAGAACGCCTTGGGGACATTCCTTTATTGACAAGCCATTTTTTGTCCAGGATTGCCAAACAATTGGGAACTCACCCAAAAAAACTATCTGAAAGAGCCGTAAATAAACTAAGCAATCATAATTGGCCGGGTAATATCCGGGAGCTGAAAAACGTCATTGACCGTGGAGCTATTTTGTCTGATAACCAGATGATTGATGAAGCATCTATCATTTTCGGACATGAAATTGAGAGCACGATAAAGGGATTGAGCAGTAGTCCCTTGAAGGTGTTTGGCAATAATTCTTTGAAAGCAAGCGTGGGCAATTATGAAAAGGAAATTATTGAATCGACGCTTATACACCATTCAAGCATCCGCAAGTGTGCGACCGCTTTAAGTATTTCACATACAGCCCTGTTAAATAAGATGAAAAAATACGGTATTTCAGCTAATTAAGACCATCAAACAAATCTTGAGAACTGTCGAGTCCTTCTGTCATTGCCTTTTCGCCGGTTACTCCTGAAAGATAGACTTACAATCACTCCATCCCGTATGCTGCTTCTTCGATCCTTTATTTTTTTTCTTCTGTTTCGCTTGAATTTTCGACTGACTGTTTTCCTTCTTTCGGAAAACCCATCTATTCTATACGATGAGTCGATCGTTTCATTTCTAACAGGTATTATTTTATAGTCAAAAGTCATCTTTTTCTCTAACACCATTCTCCCTTAGGACCGGTATCAAATTAAAACCATCCAAAATTTGAACTGATCTCAATATAAGCTCAAACCAGGCACAAAAACCATTTAATTTCAATGGAGAATTTATTTATGTTTTTGTGCCTTAACCCGATCCTTTTTTTTATTTAAGCTGTTCATGCCATCGTCAAGGGAGATAAAAGACTTTAATTTTTCTATTTTGCTGTTTCGATATAATTGTTTATTCTTATGTACGGAACGAAAAGTTGATCCAAGGTAAGCATGTGATTTAACAACCAATCTCTTAACTCAGCAATCACCTCGTAGCTTAAATTTTCAATATCATCAGCAATCTCACGTCGTAGACTGATAGAATCTTTAATAAATTGGCGATGGGCTTTGGTGTGATTTTGAAAATCAGGATACCCCTTTCTTCTTAGAATTTTTTCTTCAGTAGCAAAAAATATTTTTGCATAGTCATTGATCTCAGAAATTTTATTCGTACACTCTTTGGTGTCTAATTTATTTTCTTTGATTTCAATCAATTCATTAAACAACTCGAACATCTTTTTCTGATACGCATCGACTTCTTCAATATCAACGCTGTATTTTGATGACCATTTTATTTTTTTTATATCGCTCATATCTATCTCCTTTTATTTTTCTTTTCGATAAAAATTGTTCCTAAAACAGCAATAGAAATTGTTATTGCAACAAAAACAGCAAATTGTAACCCGATTTTTCCAAATCTTGGATAAATTATAAAAGGAACAATATATAAATATAATATTGTGTGAAAAATCCCAATCCCAAGGATTCTCCAGATTGCCTTGTTTTTCATGAAATCATCTCAAGCAGTTTGGTATGAATATTATCAAATCCACCATTGGACATGATTAGCACAAGATCTTTGGGTTTTAAAAGCGGTAGCAATCCCTTTAAAACGGCTTCGCTGTTTTCGTAGAATACAGCTTTTGTACCCCTTTGTTCAATATCAGCTACCAGTTTTTTTGTGGAAAATTTTTCTTGTTCCTGTATATTTTTTTTAACACCAGGTTCACAAATGCAAACCATGTCAGCTCCGAGAAAAGAATCCGGATAACTTTTCTGGAAAAAATTTCTCATGCTTGTATTGGTTCTGGGTTCAAAAACTGCAATCACCCTGCCGTCTTTATAAAATGGCTTAACCGCATTTATGGTTTCTTTTACCGCAGTTGGATGATGCGCAAAATCATCCATAATTGTAATTTGATTTTTGATGCCCCGGATTTCCTGGCGCCGTTTAATACCTGAAAATGTTTTTAAAGCCTTTTGGATATCTTCATCAGAAATACCAAGCTTACTTGCGGCCACAACACAGGCCAGCATATTAAAAATATTGTGCTGCCCCATCATTTTGGTGTGAATAGGTATTTTTATGGCCGATCCTTTTGGCCCTTCAACATTAAAAAGGGTATGGTTGCCATCTTGAATATGGTTCGAATACGACCATTGTGAATTTTCACCATAATACGCAGCAGACAATTCAAAGGGAGCCAGAACCTCTTTTAAATTATCACTCCCGTCATAGGCAATAATATCACTGTTCTCTTTGGTTTTATTAACAAAAGATGAAAATACGGATTTGATATGCTCAATATCCGTGAAAATATCCGCATGGTCAAATTCAATACCGGTCATAATGGTAATTTCAGGATCATAATGCATAAACTTGGGCCCTTTATCAAAAAAGGCCGTATCATATTCATCCCCTTCTATCACCATATACTCGCCACTGCCGATTCTGAAACTTGAAAGATAATCTTTCAATATCCCACCGATCATAAAGGAAGGGTCAAAACCTGCAGTATAAAGGATATGTGACATAATAGAAGATGTGGTTGTTTTACCATGTGTTCCCGTAACAAGAATAATCTTTTTGTTCCTTGCTATAAACCGATTAACAGCCTGGGGCATGGACAGATATTCAAAATCGCCTTTTAAAACCGCCTGCGCTTCTACATTTTGCTTTGTCACCGCATTGCCGATAATAACCAGATCCGGTGCATGGTCTAAATTGGATGCATCAAACCCGTTAAAAAGACGAATGCCTTTTTCGTGTAAAAAATCGCTCATGGGGGGGTACACATCCTGATCAGATCCGGTGACATCATAGCCCATCTCTTTCAGAATACAGGCGAGCGTCCCCATTCCCGTTCCACAGGCAGCGACCAGATGTATTTTTTGAATGGATTTCATTAAAGCTGTGCCATTGCATGTTTTGCTGCGGCAATTGTTTTTTCAATATCCGCATCAGTATGGACAGCAGATACAAAACAGGCCTCAAATTGAGACGGTGCAAGATAAACTCCTTGTTCAAGCATCAGCCTGTAGAAGGATGCAAACCTGTCTAAATTGCATGTTTTTGCATCATCAAAATTGCGAACTACCTGGTTTGTAAAAAAAAAACCCGCCATTGAACCAATATGCCCGGTCTGGAAACTAATGTTTGCCTCGTCGGCAACGGCTTGAAAGCCGGTCATCAGTTTATGGGTTTTTGCTTCAAGGGCATCATAAATGCCATCATCTTGCAATTGAGTCAGCGTGGCAATTCCGGCAGCCATAGCCAATGGATTCCCGGAAAGGGTTCCAGCCTGGTATACACTGCCAACAGGGGCAATATGATCCATAATTTTTTTACGCCCGCCATATGCCCCAACCGGAAGGCCGCCGCCGATAATCTTTCCGAAACAGCTTAAATCAGGCGAAATGCCAAACAAGCCTTGCGCAGAGCCTTTGGCAACCCTGAACCCTGTCATTACCTCATCAAATATTAAAACGGATCCGTATTGGGTTGTCACCTCACGCAGGGTTTCAAGAAAACCTTCAACAGGTGGTACCATTCCCATATTCCCAGCCACAGGCTCCAGAATAATACCGGCGACCTTATCGCCCATCTCTTTCATCACCTTAATAAAGCCGTCAATATCATTGTACTTTATGGAAAGCGTATTGGAAATCACAGCATCCGGAACTCCGGGACTCCCAGGAATCCCAAGGGTTGCCACTCCTGATCCCGCAGCAACAAGCAAGGTGTCTGCATGCCCATGATAACATCCGTCAAATTTAATAATAATATCCCGGCCAGTATACCCCCTTGCAAGCCGAATAGCACTCATGGTCGCTTCAGTACCTGAGTTGACCATCCTTACCATCTCAACAGAGGGCACCATATCGATAACCAGAGTTGCCAGAGTTGTTTCCAACTGAGTCGGTGCCCCGAAACTGGTACCGGTTTCAAGCACCTTTTTTAAAGCATCAATTACGATCGGAGGTCTATGGCCTAAAATCAAAGGGCCCCAGGAAAGTACATAATCAATATAAACATTCCCATCAACGTCATACAGTTTGCTTTTCTCTCCTTTTTCAATAAACACCGGGTGTCCGCCCACAGAACCACAGGCTCTTACAGGAGAGTTTACCCCCCCTGGTATGACATTCTGAGCCTCTAAAAATAAACTTTCCGATTTAGCAAAAGACATATATTACCCCTCGTTCAAAAAAATTATAATTCCATTGCATTAAACATTCAAATATATCAAATTAGGATTTGTTGGGTCAACCGTTTTTTTATACTATTTTCACTATCTGCAAAACAAAAAAACATTGACTTTTAAAGAATGGGTTGCTAAATTTGCCGGGTTCTTTTATGGGCCGTTAGCTCAACTGGTAGAGCAACTGACTCTTAATCAGTAGGTCCCGGGTTCGACTCCCTGACGGCCCACCATAAAACACAAGGCTCTCAGCGTTTTACGTTGAGAGCTTTTTTGTTTTTTCACGCACTTTGTCCCCACATAGTCCCCATTTTTTTGTCGATGGAAAGATTTTTATGGCTGGAATTGAAAAATTTGGTTGGATATTGGCAATTCACTACACTGGGTATTGGATATTGCATTCCGTGAAGATGAAAGCCGTGTCAGAAAAGGATATTCATCAGAAAATTTTGCAGCTATCCGACATATAGCTTTAAATCTGTTGAGAAAAATAAAACATTAAAAGGGAGCGTAAAAACGAAAAGACTGAATGCTGCTATGGATTCAAAATATATGGAGGAAGTCGTCTTCGGATGAATTTTGAATTGACCAAAGCTATAGGAACTTTGTAAATTTTATATGCGTTGGCCCTGGCGTTCTACCTCTTTGCAATTGACAAAAGACTTCCACTGTTGTACAATTGTCCACACCTAAAATTAGAGGAATAAATGGACATTGTCATTGATACTTCCGTGCTAATTGCAGTAATTGTTAATGAACCTGAGCGCGCTAAAGTACTTGAATTAACTACCGGAAATACTCTGATCGGCCCAGGGTCAATTCCATGGGAAATAGGCAATGCATTTTCAGCCATGTTTAAACGGAATAGGTTAAATCTGGATGACGCTAAAGAGGGGCTTTTAATTTTTGACAGTATTCCTCTTCGCTATATTAAGCCCGATTTTGTAAATGCAGTAACAATTTCTAAGCAAACCAACATGTATGCATATGATGCTTACTTTATTGATTGTGCTATCAGGCAAAAATCACCATTATTGACTTTGGATCTAAAGCTTAAAATTGCGGCTCAAAGTTTAAACGTTACAACTCTGGAGGTTTAAAATGCAAGTATATACATACTCAGAAGCACGACAAAAACTTGCCATTGTCCTTGAACAAGCTGAAAATACTGGAAAAGTTTTAATTCGAAGAAAAGATGGGCGAACTTTTGCATTAATTCCAGAAAAAATAGCTTCTTCTCCTTTAGACATACCATCAATTAATGCCAATATTACTTCACATGAAATTGTAGATATCATTCGTGAAGGAAGAGAACGGTAGAATCGGGTAGCCTGGGGTTTTAATCCCCCAGCCCCCACCCCACAAGCGGGTCCGCATAGGGCGGTTCACCAAAGTTACCGGGCCGTAGCCGGGTAATATATTTTCACCCACTGTTCTTTGACAGATATTAACCCTTGTTCAGCCAGCCTTTTGTTGGTCATACCGGATTGTGCAGCCATGGTTCTGGAAAGATGCCATGGCCCCTGCGGCTGAGTGATGTCATGATGGCCTGTCTTTTGGAGGTCCCTAATTTGAGAAGATTGCGGACTTTAGTTCGGGTATAGCGCCAGTGCTTCCCGTAACACATGGCAGCAGCCCGTAGCCTACTCCAGGATCTTTATGTAACAGAAGCTGATATTTTGCCACAGCCGGAAAATGATTTATTGCTTGTGAGGGTCCACAATGCATCAAGGCCTGCTGCAAACAGGAAAATAAAACAGCTTTTTAACCACCTGAATGAAGCTGAAATGAAATATCCCGGCACGGAAATGCGCCTTGTTTATGAACTATCAGGTAAAGGCCCTGGGTAGTAAAATCCTGGGCTCAAAGTGTCACGGAACTTCTCAGAGGTAAAGAGTCCTGAAGGTGCTCAGATGATTAAATTTATAGTTTAGTGAGATGTTGAAATTTGTTATTCCCAAAATGACATTTATTTTCACTTTACATTCTTAAAGTTACGGCTTATCTTTACTTTTAAAAATTAATATAGTTATTTGTTTTATCTTAAGATATTGGGGAAATAAAAAAAATTCTCAAACAGAACTAATCAACATTTTTAATGAATATGCAGATCCTGATAAAGATCCAAGTTTTCATAAAACTCTTATCCCGGTAAAGCTTATGGAGCATGAAGGGGAATCCTTAATATCAAAATCCCAGGCTAAACGGCTCATCACTCGGTTTGACAAATTTACTGAGGTTGTTTTAGATTTTGTAGGTGTCAAACAAATCGGGCAAGCATTCGCCGATCAAATCTTTAGAGTCTTTCGAAATAAACACCCCGAGGTCCGGTTGGGAATTATTCATGAAAGCAATGAAGTGGCGAACATGATCCAGCGGGTTCAGTCCACCAAATTATAATACTGAATCTATTTCAATTTAGAAAAAAAGGGTTGATATAAGGATACAATAAGACTTGAAAATATTTGATAAAACAGCACCGAGTTTTACACCGAAAAAGCCACAAACACATATTAATAAAGAATCAAACAACCAACTCTTAATCAGTAGGTCCCGGGTTCGACTCCCTGACGGACCACCATAAAACACAAGGCTGATAGACAATTTTTGCTTATCAGCCTTTTTTTGAATCCCACCAAACTAAGCCAAACTAAGGGAATTTTCACGGAATTTTGCTATTGTTTACCCTCTATTTCGACCCGGCGGTTCATTGTTCGGCCCCAGGCGGTATCGTTACTCTCAATAGGATTTTTACTCCCTAATCCCCGAATTTCAACCTGTTCGTTTTTGATACCCCTCCCCATTAAAAAACTTTTTACAATATTTGCTCTGAATTCAGAAAGCTTTCGATTATATTTTTGATATCCAGCAGAATCGGTATACCCTGAAACCAGAATGCTTGCTTCCGGATGCATCGCTAAAATATCAGAATATAAGGCCAATTTTTTAAATCCTTCTTCAGTAAAATCATTGGTATTGTATTGAAATCGTATAATCACTTTATCGTCAGGTAGCGGAAGAATTTTTTTTATTTGAGGTTCTATTTTTAGTGTATTGGTTATTGCCTGGGGTGAGGCAGCTTCATTTATTTGATGAAATTGCAAATTTGATTTTGACTGTGTTTGCTCTTCATTTTCCAGTACCGATACAGATTTGTTTGTATCTTCTGAGTCACGTATTTTGGTTTTAATCGTCTTTTTAAGAAAATCATCCTGTATTGGATGTATTTCAGTGACTGCATCAGTCACTGAGTCAGTGTTAATAATCTTATTGGTTGTTTTTTTTTTATCAAATATTTCTCCAGCGGGATTTCCACCCTGTGTTACTATTTGTTCTATTTTGTTATTTGGTAGGTTCGGCACTTCGTCCCGGGGGGGAACCTCATCAGATTTCTTTGAAAAAAAAGATAAATAGGGTTCTGGAATTAATCGACTAATATTATATTTTAATGTGCTAAAATTCTTGTTTAATATATCCGTTGAATAACGCAGGTCTTGCGGAAAAAGAAAAAACCATGCGAAAAGGGTCAAAATCAAAAACAAAAACAAAATGACCCTGCCCAGAACTTTGGAATCCTTTTTTCGATGTGGTTCTTCTACATATTGTTGTGTTTTCTCAATATATTGTTTTGGCGGTATAATGGTTTGCCGGCTTGGTATTTTTGGTGGTGGTTTTCTTTCATGGTACGCTGCAAAACCATTGAGATCTCTATTTTGAATATGGGCTGGTATTTTTAATTCTATTGCACATTCGCTCACAATGGAATTATTAATAATCTTATGATCATTTACATATCCGGACAATAAAGAATGGTCACAGATAACATTGATTCGTCTTGGAAAGCCACCCGAGTACATAAAAACTTCCTGGGTTGCGGATTCATCAAAAATCATATGGGTAGTACCGGCAACAGCTAAACGATGTTTTATATACTCGGCTGTTTCGTCAGGCGTTAATGGATCAATATTATAGTTTAAAGTAAGTCTTTGGCGGACGGCACGGTTTTGCTCTCTGTTCAAAATTTCGTTAAACTCATTTTGTCCTACAAAAAAGATATTAATTAATTTGGCATCTACCTTTTCTATATTAGACAACAAGCGAATCTCTTCGAGCATTTCCTGGGTTAACAATTGAGCTTCATCGATTATCAGCAACACTTTTTTATTGTTTTCATTGGCCTGGAGTAGAAATTTCCTGAAATGAACTATAAATTTCCCTTTTGTTGAAAATTCCTGTTCCATGCCAAATGCTTCGGCAATATAGTTAAAAAAATCCATTTTTTCCAATCCTGGGTCCGGAACGGAAGTGCATATAACATCATTGCTCAGACTTTGGATAAGTGAATTAATCAAGGTGGTTTTACCGGTTCCAACATCTCCTGTTAACAATAAGAACCCTTTATTATCCAATATTCCGTATTTAAGCGTTGCAAGGGCTTCTTTATGCTTCTCGCCAAACCACATAAAGTCAGGGTCTGAGCTGATTTGAAACGGTTTTCTTTTTAAATTATAAAATGAAGTATACATAAAATTATAGGTGGTGTAAAAATTCCATATCTTTTGATTGTGTGTTTTTCGTACCAATTACCAAAACATCTGTCTTATTATTTTTATTCTTTCTAAAATACAAGCGTCCATTGTATGCGAACAAGACTTCAAAACAAGCTGTTCTATGTTTTTTACCAGAAAAAACCTTTCGTTTGATAACAATCTTATCAATGTTTCTATCAAGCAGATGAATGAGCTCTTCTGCTTTTATTTGTTGATCTTCATTTAACTTTAAGAAACCGGATAGAGCCTTACGGTCCATCTTGATACTTCGATAAAGTGCTGTGAATCGTTTTTCGTAAAATTCAAATTCATGACGTTTGTGTTTAGGACTTTTTCGGCGCTCAAATTTTTGGACCTTTGATTTTAGTTCGGATATCTCAGTTTCCCGGCTTCGTTTTAAGTCAATAAATGATTTGAGCTGCGCCTCTAAAGAAATAATCTCTTCAAAAAGTTCATCTTCATTTACCTTTGCCTTTGTAATATCGTTTTGATACTTTGAATTGAGAATTTTAATATTTTCAAACAACCCTTGGCGATCTTTTTTTAGATCCTTTAATATTTGTTTGTAAGATTCCTCTTCCTTCATTAAATCAGTAATAATCTGAGTTTTCTTTTCTGTTTCCTTCTCTGCTTTGGAACTGCCGATACTATAAAAAATAAAAAAAATGCCGAATGAAATACCGCAATAAAATATTAAGATTGCATTACTTATAAGCGAGCCGTGATTTAAATTGGTTTCAATTTTTATCTCGAGACCATTATTTAGAATGTCAAAATTTTTTTTGCCAATAATATCTGAATCAAAACCATGATCTAAATTTTTTTCAAGAGAATCAACATCAAGGAATATTGGATAAATTATCTTGCCTGACTGTGTGATTACCCTGACTTTAATAGCTAACCCGGCTTTTTCAACCTTAAAATCATTTCTAAGAAATCTATCAATATTCATTGCGATCTGTTCTTCGAGATGGACAGATCCGTCCAATAAGGGTTTTGTATCTCCAATCAAGATATTTTGAATTTGATCGGAATATCTTTTATCAAATTGATTTTCACAAATGGAGAGTGTTAATACATAAAGAATTGGTGTTAACAGCAAACAGGTGATGGCTATTTTTAATGGAAAAAATTTCATGGCTCTACAATTTCACATCAGTTAGTTAAAATTCTGAAGCAAACCATATCTTATAACCTTGTATCAATCAAGTAATTCAGTACTTTTGCGCAGGGTAAACGCATGTAACCCCGGCATGATTTTCAATTTTTTGTTTTACAGATACCGTAATGCATTTGGTACAAATGTTTTACGGAACTTATGCAAAACGATAATTTCATTTGGATTTACCTTCAAACCGCAACTACCTGAAATCATAAATATAAAAAATTTACCTGTGTTAGCCCTGTTTTTGCGGTATCCGCAACTATTTCGACGGTATCATAATATCATAGTATGCTTTTTTTAAAGCAGGGGCTTTATAACTGATTTCACCTTTTAAATGTATTTTAATAAAATCGATTTCCTCTTTTAGCGAGGAAGGGTTGGAGCAGGATTCAGCATCCCTGTAGATAATACAAAGATGGTTTTCCAATACAGAAGCGTTAATATAGATCAAGGGCTCGGTATCTTTTTTTGAAGCACCTGACAATGAGCTTAACACCAATTTTTCAAATATATTAAATATATCATAATAATCCCCTTTAAAAATATAATCAGGCGATCCGGAAAATGAAATACGTAAATTGTATTTGCTAAATTTTGTTTTGATATCGGCCAACATTTTTTCAATGTCAATGATCTCGGGATTAAATGGAATTTTTTGATCACCATAAAGCGCTTCAATCATATCATTTTCGAATTCAAAAATACGTGAACATAAATCATCCGGCAGAACCATGGGGCCATTGTCATTTCCTTCCAAAGATCCCATCGTAAGACGTCCCTGTTGCTCTTTAATCCAGATGCCTTTTTTGAATAACGGATTCTGTATATTTTTGTTCATATTTCTATCTCCGGTAAATGAAACAGCAATATTAAAATTGATTCAAGGCGATACGAATATATAAAACTTACCTTCTAACAATAAAAATCTCAAGATAATTTTATTTTGTGTTTTTATTGCATCCACTGGGGCTCAAGCAGATCATTTTCCGTATCATTGGATTTTGGAAATTCAATGATAGAATTTTGCTCAATCGATGGTTTATCCGTTGACAGGTTTTCCTTATTTTTTAAATCGGATAATGCATTGTCAATTTCCATTGAAAAAGAATTGAACACCTTGGAAATTTTCGCTTTATTGAGATGTACAGTGGCCTTTTCAAAGTTACCCTGCTGATAGTATGTCATCCCAAGGTGATACTGTATATACCCATTATCGGGTGCTTTTTTTTCAATATCTGATAATAACCAAGTGGCTTGGGAAAATATTCTCTTGTGATAATAGGCCCACCCTAGTGTATCAGCAACAGCAAGGTTGTCCGGCATTTTTTCATAGGCCTTTTGAGCCAAATCCAATGCTTTATTCATCTCTTTTTCATTTTCTAAATATAACCAGGCAATGTTGCTCTGATACAGAGGCGAGTCCTTAAATTTCTCAAACCCGTTCTCTAAAATTTTTAAAGCTGTTTGTATATCCCGACTTTCAAGATAGCTTTGACTTAGAGCAAGCCAGGCCTCTTCATAATATGGATTTAACTGAGTACATTTTTCCAAAATCATTTTTGAGTCTTTAAATTTTTTACTGTTTTTATAAAGAGTCGAAAGCTCCAAAAATAAAAAGCTTGCACTGTCGTCCAGTTCAATTGCTTTTTTTAACAATTTTTCTTGTTCGGGTATGGCGCCCATTTTAGCAGCCACTTTTGCAAATATATAATAAAATTCAGGAGATTGGCTTCCGGATGCCAGTCTTTGAGCAATGAAGTCTTGAACATTTTTTTGTTTCCCATTTTTTAAAAGCATCAAGCAATATCGATATGAAACATCAATTAAATGAGGATGCGTTTTTAAAATAGAAGAATAATTTTTTAATGCCTCTTTAAAATTTTTTAATTTTTCATTTGAGAGTCCTGTGTAATAGTGGGCTATATATTGCTTATCATGGCTTAAAGTCTGGGCTTTTTGAAATTGTTTTTTTGCTCTTAAATATTTGTTTTGTCCAAGCAGATTAAGCCCTTTGAGTACAAGCCCTGTAAAATCCTCGGGATATTTAGCTAAAAATTGAGTAAGATAACTTAATGACAGTTCATATTCTTTTTTTTTATAAAGAAGCTCGGAAATAAGAAGCTGGGCATGATGGTGACTTGGTTGAATTAGAAGTGTCTGGGAAAGGCTATTCTCTGACAACTTAATTTTTCCATTAATTAAATGCGTAAGCCCAAGATAATATCGCGTATTTACTAATCCGGGTTTTAAGGAAAGCGCCGATTTAAAGTGAGAGGTAGCAAATACCGGCTGGCCGGAATATAACCAAAATTTACCTTGCAACAATTCAAATCCTGCAGTTTTTGCTTGCCGGATCTTTTTGAGTTTCAGGATTATCCCTTCAGCTTTATCGTACCGACCATTGATTAAATAAAGATCTGCAAGCGTCATCCATAGATACATATCATCCTGAATTTCAAGCATCCTTTTTAAAAGCGACTCAGCCTTATCATTTTGGCCGATAGATATATAAAAATTGAGCAAATAGTATTGTAATCCGATTTCTTCGGGCTCTATCCTGATCGCATTTTTTATGGAGGCCTCTGCATTTTGGTAATCATTACCCAACAAATAATAATCTGCTGTCAGCAGAAAAATTTTAGGGTCAAGAACCTTATTTCTTTGAACAATTGAAAAAATTTCGAACGATTCTTCTTCTCGATTTGCAGATTTAAGAAAAATGGCCAGTTTCATGAGCGCTCGAAATGAATCTTTTGATACGATAACAGCTTTCCTGTAGAATTTTTCGGCCGCCTCCCGGTTATCTTTCATCAGGCTTAAATCTGCCTTTAAAATTAAAAATTCAGGGCTGTTAAACCCTTGTTTTTCTAATTTTTCACTTATTTCTTGAGCCGAAGAAAAATCCAAAGTGAGAACAAACAACTGAGCCAAACGAACTTGGATGTCAACCTTGCCTGGGAAGGTCTCTATAGCTTTTTGCAAAACAAGCTTAGCTCTTTCTAATCTACCCAACCTTATATAACATTCAGCAAGTTTTTCCATTAGGTTTGAATTATTTGGATCTTTCCTATAGGCATTATTCCAGATAGTCGCAGCTATGGCATAATCTCTTCTGGCAAATGCAAGATCCCCTTTTTCAATAAGAGAAATATCATCAATTCCATCGCTACACCCAGACATAATCATAATTGACAATAAGACGATTAAAAAAAATTTCATTTCCGAACCTTGAGTGAAACCAACAATCCGATCAGCACTAAGAACATAGCATAAAGCATTATCTCAACCCGATTGCTCATCATATAATTAATCAGCTTTAAAAAGACATCAAAAATCCAAGGCAGTTGACCAGCATCTTGATTTGACAGTGTTCTTGACTCGACTCTGAACTCAGATTCAATAGTATTAAATTGTTTTTGCCCTCCTTGTGAGCTTAGGGGATAGAAATTTCGATATTGAGCATCACTAACATTTTGCCCAAGACTTGCATTGAAATCAAAAGAGAGGATTCCATCAGTATCAAAGCCACCACTTGGAACAAGACCGGATCTATTTATATTTATGATTATATTTTCTAATTTTGTAATTTGATCCTCGATTGAGTTAGCAGTGGTTTCAGAACTTTTTAGCGGTTTTTTATTCTTTGTCTCAGCATGAATCACGTCCCTGTTTCTCAATAAGGACTCCGCCCTGTTTTTGATTTTTTGATATTCAAATAAAATCTGCCGAATTCTAAGGTTAGATGTCAGCATTCGATCCATGGAGTCTTCGGCTGTGATTAAGTTCTTAGACAAAAATCTTAGCGGAATATTTATTTCTATTTGATCAAAAGAAATAAACTTATCTATTTTTTTTGAAAGAAAAAAAGATGAGGTTTTTGAAACCAGGTTATCATAAAGGTGATACCCAATATTGTCTTGAGTTGCGGCTTCTTTTGTTGTATGTTCAATCCGTAATTCTTCCGTGTTCTCGTAAGTTTGGTAGAACGCATAGCCGGATTTGAAATGTCCAAATAATATAATAAAGAATAGAAAAAGAAGCTTACGCACCAAATTGACACCTGACATGAGATTATGTTTTTTGTTTGACAAATATTTAACACATGATAAATGCTTATACAAGCACTTGAATATCAATATGGGGGACGAATGAAATTTCTGGTTAAATTAATCTGTATTGCAGTGATGGTGGGTTCTTTTTCAGGGTGTCAGTCTGACACTGAAAAAAAAGAAGCCTTTTTTGAAAAAGCATCAACATATTTTGATGCTAAAGAATACAAAAAGGCGGACATTGAATTAAAAAACGCACTACAGTTAGATCCCAATTATATTGAGGCATATCATCTTCTTGCTAAAAACATGTTTCGCTTGGGCAATCTGAAAGCCGCTTTTCGAATCTATAATAAAATCCTCCGTTTTGATGAAAATGATATTCAGGCCAATTTAAAAATCGCAGAATTTTTACTTTTGGGCAAAAAAACGGAACAGGCAATGGAAAAAATTGTTTTTGTTCTTGAAAAAAAACCTGAGAATATTGAAGCATTGCTTGTAAAAGGCCAGATTTTTATGCAAGGAAAATTCTATAAAAAGGCTTTTAATATTTATGAAAAAATTCTTACCATTGACGCTGAAAACATTTCTGCCATGCAAAATATGGCAAAAGTTTACACCATTGAAAAGGATTTTGAAGCAGCAGAAAAATTATTATTTCGAACGGTTGATTTAAAACCTGGAAACTTGACTGTCAGAATGATTCTTATCGGTTTTTATGTAAGACAAAAAAGAATGGACAAGGTTGAGGACCAATTAAAACTTGCAATAGAAAAATCCTCTGATACTCCTGAACCCTATATATTGCTTGGCAATCTTTATTTTAATCAGAAAAAAAATGCATCGGCTGAAGCAAATTATTTAAAAGCCATTAAAGTCACACCTTCTGTTTTAAGACCTTATTTAATTGTAGCGGCATTCTATGATAAAAACAAAAACAAAACAAAAGCATTGGAAATATATCAGAAGGCATTGGCTTTAAAACCCGATAACATGGGCTTGAAAAATACGATTGCCCGTTTTCATTATAAACACAAAGACATTAAAGAAGCCGACCAACTGGTATCCGACATTCTGACCGAGAGAAGTAATTATTTGCCTGCTAAAATGCTTAAAAGCGAAATTTTCATTACCAGAAAAGAATTTAACAATGCCTTGCCTCTTTTATCAGAAATAGAAAAAGAAGAACCAAAAGCCGCACGCGTTCAATATTTTAAAGCTCTGTGTTTCATAGGTACAGGTAAATACGACCAGGCGAAAGCATCCATCTCAAAAGCGGTTGAATTTAGCCCCACTCATTTAAAGGCGCGAACCCTGTTTGCTGAAATCTATCTTAAGGAACGATCTTTTGAATTGGCTGAAAAACAGGCAACATCGGCATTAAAAATCAGTTCTAACAATTATCGTGCAAGACTTATAAGGGCCAAGGCATTTATTGGACTTAGAAAATTTAAAGCTGCTGAACAAGATCTATTATCACTTATCGAAACGACCCCGGATAATCCAACGGGATATTTTCGACTCGGTGTCTTAAAATCTGCCTTTAAAGAGTATGATACAGCTTTAGATTACTTGAACAAAGCATATGCTTTAAACAATAAATTAATTGATGTTTTTACACAGATTGTAAGAATAAATGTAATTAAAGGTCGCATCGATAGAGCACATCAACTTTGCAAACAACAAATACAGCTGTATGGTGGTATAAAACCACTCATTGCCATTGTACACAATATTCAAGCCGGCATATTTTTAACACAAAAAGATATTGAAAATGCTAAAATTTCACTTAATAAATCAATTTCAACCTATCCTGAATATATACCGCCCTACGGCACTCTGGCTAAAATTTCGCTGGCTGAAAAAAATTGGAAAAAAGCCATTGAGCATTATGAAGAAATCTTAACAAGAAATCCAAACTTGCCCATGCCGCATATGATGATAGGCACCATTTACGATAATAATAAAGAATACGATAAAGCTGCCGTTCATTACAAGAAAGCTCTTGAGATCAACCCGAAATTTGCACCTGCAGCAAACAATCTGGCCTACCATTTGCTCGAACGTACAATTCAATTTGATGAAGCATTGCGATTGGCAAGAATTGCTAAAGAAAAACTGCCCGAAGATCCCGGTGTTATGGATACCCTTGGGATGGCATATCTTAAAAAAGGCCTATTTGGAAACGCAGCAAATGAATTTTTAGACAGCTTGAAAAAAATTCCAAAAAACCCTACTACTAATTATCATTTAGGGATGGCATACTATGAAAAAGGCCAGAAAAAAGAAGCAACAAAAGCATTGAAAAAAGCACTTCAATTGAACGACAAATTTGAGCAAGCTGCGCAAGCTAAAGAATTACTTGCTAAAATAAAAAAGGAATAATTGCATGCCTAAACGGTGGTTAGGGCTCGGACTTATTTTTTCTTTGTGTTTTTGGGGAGCCTCCGATTGGCAAACTACATTATATGCGCAGGAAAAATTGACAGGGGAACAGATTGCGCGACAAGTTTTTGACAGAGATCGCGGCAACACATCGAATTCAACTGCAATTATGGTTCTGATCGATAAAACCGGTTATAAAGTATCACGAACTTTTTCAAGCCTGCGTATTCTCAATAAAGGTCTTGAAAAACAATTGATCCGGTTTCTATCGCCCAATGATATAGAAGGAACCGGCTTTCTTACTGTTGAAAAAGAAGGTTATAAAACCGACCAATTCATTTATTTGTCCGCTTTAAGGCGTACAAGACGCATTGTTTCTTCACAAAAACACCATCGTTTCGTACAAACCGACTTTACATACGAAGATATGGAAAGACAACCAGTAGAGAACTACCTTTATAAACTAAAAGGTAAAAAAACAATATCAAATATCGACTGTTATGTTCTTGAGACCCGACCCAAACCATCTGTCAAGTCTCAGTACTCATTGACCAAATCATTTATTACAACAACCGGATTTGTGCCAATTCTTGCGGAATATTTTGACCAAAAAGGGAAGCATACAAAAACATACACCGTTCTAAAACTTGAAAACAAACAAAATATCTGGACGGAAATTATTGTAAAGATGGAAGATTTTGACAGAAAACACCAGACTCTAATAAAGACACAACACATTGAATACAATATAAAAATTGACCCGGAACGACTTTCGAAATCCGCCCTTGAAAATTATTGATTTAAACTTTTTCTTTTAGATTCGTTACCCTGGCATTATTGTTGCTTATTTTCTAATATGATTGTTCTAATTTAACTATTAATTGGAAACTTTGTATGGTGGATCTATTCAAAAAAGAAAATCTGTTTAAATGGAGTCTGGTTTTATCGATATATTGCCAGATATACAGCCCTGCATATGCACTACCTTCAAATCGTCTGATATCCGCTACTCATCATATCTCAAATAATATTGAAACAATTCAAATAAAAACCTTTGGCAATCCAAACCTGCATATATTCCAACTCTCTTCTCCCCAAAGAATTGTGTGTACCTTATCAAATACTTTTTTCTCCAAAGTCCATCAGAACCAAACAGTCGACGGCAGAAATATATTAAAGGTACGAATATCACAAAATACAAAAAACAGTACCCGGCTGGTTCTTGATGTACTAAAAGACAAAAGTTATTTAACGCATAAAACAAAGCTGTCAAAAAATATTTACCTTACAACTATTTCATTTCCAAATGCGAAGAAAACCGCTGCAATAAAAAAAAATGCCCTGCTCCAACCCGTTCTGTTAGCCCAAATTGGTTCGAATATACCTCATGAACCCGCATCAAGCATATTAAAAGCAAAAACCCAGGTTTTAAACACCTCCCCATCCAATAAGATTGCACCCCCCGCCAAACAGGAGCCATCCTTACAGATAGTTTCATCCGAAAATCAGACATTAACCGCTTTTAATCAATCATCGTTTGATGAGGCTATATTCGATCAAACAGATCTTTCATATTCCCAGAAGAATACACCTAAAGATATGCGTGTATCTGCATCCATCCAAACACGCATATCCATAGATACTGATCATGACAATACTAATGAAAACAAATTCAGTTTTAAAAACAGATCCATTTTAAAAATTAAATATAAAAATGATCTTGTTCTTTCCGTACTGTCTGACTACCTTTATTTTGGCAGCAAAAATGAAACAGACAGCTATGACATTGATTTGTTTGAGACATATCTGCGGCATAGCCGGGGATACTTCACCGTAACGCTCGGAAAACAGATCAAGCGGTGGGGAAAGACTGATCAGATTAGTCTCATAGATACCTTAAATCCTGTCAACAATACGGAATTTATCATTCCCTCGTATGAAGAAAAAAAAATTCCGGTCTGGATGGCTGACTTTATATATCGGAGAAATAGTTTTTTTATCGAAGGTGTTTTTATCCCATTTTTTGAATCAGACAAATTTGATTATTTTGGCACGGATTGGGCTACTTTTACACATCTAAAAGACGATATTGAAGACTCCCCTCTTTCCCCGACTCAAAAAGCTTATTTCGCATCCATAGGTGTTCAAGAGATAAAACCAAAAGATGAAGACAGTTTTGAATATGCACTAAGAATCGGAGGATCTATCGAACAATTTGATTTTGGTTTTACCTATCATTATGCAACTGAAGACCAGCCGACTTTTGAAAGTTTTCCGGTGAAAAACTTGTCGTTGAGAAATTCAGGATCCATTCAGGATATTCTCTCCAATCTGGGTAGCTTGACGTTAACAAACGAATCAATTCGGGCCAAGTATCTGAGAACTCATATATTTGGTTTAGAGTTCGAAACGATTCTTTCATCAATGGGTATTCGAGGAGAAGCAGCTTTCAAAGAAAATGTATCCCTTTTAACCTCGTCTTTAACCTCTGTCAGGAAACCCACACTTTCCTGGATTGTAGGCATAGATTACACCAGCGAAAACAATTGGTATTTCAACTTACAATTTGCCCACCAATACATTAAAAATTTTGAGTCCGACATATTATTTTATGATCAAGACAACTATTCGCTCATTGGTGAAATCAATAAAAATCTTATCGCCGACTGGCTAAATGTTTCAATTCAGGGCACAACAATGATTAATGATGGGTCCTATTATCTTTCGCCACGTTTGCTTTACACATATATCAAAAACTTTGAAGCAATTTTCGGCGTTCATTTATTCGAAGGATCTGATGATAGCATTTTTGGGCAATATACCAGGAATGATCAAATTTTCATCGACCTGAAATACTATTTTTAATCGCTTTTTTTTAAACCTATTAATCTGATATTTTTTTTATTTTCCACTGCCGGGTTGACTTAGAGATTAAAACTATATTATTATAATTAATAATATAAATCATATTCAATTCTTGAAAATTATTTTTTCGCTTAGGAATCGTTACAAAACAACTTGATCTAAATTGTTTCCAAAGCCCCTTAAAAGACTGGGTATTATGAAAACAAAAGATCAACTGATTTTGGAGCCGATCCTTAGTTCAGTTTACGTATACTTTCACTTAAATATAATACTATATTCATATTTCTGGAGGTGCCGGTATGAGCGATTTTTTAAGGAACCTGAGAAGTTCTCATAAAAAAGAACAATCTATTCCAAGACGGAATCAGGGTGGTAACTATTATCCACAAAAAGAAAGAAGGCACATGTCTGACAGGAGGTCTAATCATTCTGAAGGCCTTGAAATTTTGTGGAGCTGCCTGAACGATATTTTACCCGAGCTAACCGATAATACAACCCAGCTGATACAACACATTCAAACGAGAAAAGCCAAAGATCCTAATCTGCTTGAGGCAAAGATTCGCCAACACAATGCAATTGCTGATTTTTTCGATAATCTGAACAAGCTTTTCAGCGAAGTACCTATACCTCATACATCCGGCAGGAAAACAAAAGCAACAACAAGCTATGCATCCGGAACACACTATACCAAAGATGATATCTTGACGATTATACGGGATATGAGAAGTAGTGGTACTACATTTGCCATCATTGCCGAATATTTGAGAGATAAGGGCATACCCACATTTTCAGGTAGAGGCGATTGGCATGCCCAAACGATTCATCGTTTATGTAAATAGTGTTTGAACGAAAACCCACCCATCTGCTTTATTGCTGCAAAATCCTGAAATCCTCATGTACTATAGTACACTTCGGTTTCAGGATTTCTTGCGCCTTGCATATGGGCAACTTTTCGCCCAAACACGGGTTTTCGGTCAGGCACTAAATAAGTTTAGTCTTTTTTGAGCCCCCTGCTAATAAGCTTAAAGGCAGTTGTTAATGTTGATTTTACAAAATCCTTTTCATCATTTAACAATCTTTTAGAATCTACCCATAATACAATTCCTGCATAGGAAGCCCATAATACATCTGCAAGGGCTACAGGATGTTCATCAATAAAAATACCCAGTTCAATGCCTTCTTTTACCACATCAATTATAGCGCCATGAGCAAGTGCTGAGTGCTCTTTGATCTGATGCAGAACATCCTCTGATAGATTCTTAAGCGTCTCACCGGACTGTAGATGAAAAAGATTGATTAAAATATTGGAATCGTAATCATAAATTTCTACAAAAACATCTCGAAAGCGATCAATCTTTTCCTCAACAGAAATATCCTGTTTAACAACTTTTTGTATTTCAACGGTCAATCTTTTCAAAATTTCGATGGAAAGTGAAGTATGAAGCTCTTCTTTGTTTTTAAAATATAGATATAAGGTTCCGGGACTCAACTCAGCTTCCGAAGCAATTTCTTCCATTGTGGCTGTGTTAAATCCTTTTTGTGAAAAAATCTTTCTTGCAGCGACTATAATTTCCTGTCGCCTTTGTTCCTTTTCTCTTTGTTTGCGTTCATGTATGCCCATTGTATCCTCCATCATTTATTGAATATGATTCATAAACTATATAAGCGACTGTAAATTACAAAAAACAAACAGAAATCGCAAGTAAAAGATTTATTTAATGAAAAATTTAATCAGATTTTTGATTAAATAGATTGTATATTCATACTGTTTTTTTCGATATTTTCACCATAGCCGACCTCACCTGCTTAGACAAAAAAAATTTATACGCTGACGACTTATTTCGTGTTATTATACAAAGTATATAAAAAATTTAAGGTGATGGAGAACAACATATGCCAAAAACAACATATTGGGCTGATAGTTACGTCCAAAAATTGACCAGCGCCAAAAAAGCTATGCAACATATTCAACCCGGACAAAGAGTCTTTATCGGATCTTCCTGCGGTGAACCCCAGCACCTGGTTAATGAATTATCAGAAACATCTATTCGGTTTACCGATCTTGAAATAGTAAGATTGTTAAGCGTGGAATCAGGTCCACTTACCCTGATCGCAAACAGATCTCACTCACAGCATTTCAATATCCGTGCTTTTTACCTAGGTTCTGCATCACCAAATAATATCAGCCGCAACAAAAGATTCATCACGCCTATAAATCTCTCCCAGATTCCCCATCTGTTTAAGTCCAGAATGATGCCGGTTAATGCAGCAATGATCCAGGCCTCGCCACCTGATGATTTTGGCTGGATGAGCCTGGGAGTTTCTGTGGACATCACGCTTGCGGCCTGTGAATCTGCAGATATTGTTATCTGTCAGGTCAATCCTAATATGCCCAGAGTGCTGGGCAGAAGTTTCATTCATGTCAACGATGTGGATCACATTGTGGAGCATGAAGAAAAATTATTAACCATTCAACCTCTGCCTGAAATTGAAGCTGCCAACACTATTGCAAAACATATCTCCCGTCTTATTGATGACGGAACAACCCTTCAAATATCTTTAGGCG
>JAKIUJ010000218.1 GCA_021647625.1 Desulfobacula sp. | reverse complement strand
GTGTCCGATGCAATTATTATCGGTTTTAATGTTCGGCCGACACCGCAGATCAGAAGGCTTGCCAAAGAGGATAATGTCGATATGCGTTTTTATGACATTATTTATGACGTCATAAACGATATTAAATCTGCATTGGATGGTATGATGCCTTCAACTTTCCATGAAATTATCATTGGTCGGGCTGATGTTAGAGAAACCTTTGTTGTTCCGAAAATGGGAACCATAGCAGGGTGTCATATCTCCGAAGGAAAAGTCGTTAGAGGCAAAAAAATCAGGCTTTTGCGCGATGGTGTGATTAAATGTGACACTGCATTGTCGTCCCTTAGACGGTTTAAAGACGATGTTAAAGAAGTGGGTCAGGGTTTTGAGTGTGGTATCGGTCTTGAGAAGTATAATGATATCAAAATTGATGATGTCATTGAATGTTATGAAGTGGAAGAAAGAAAATATAAGAGTGAATAAACAATAGATGAAACCTTATTCAAGAGCTGAAAGAGTCAGCGGTCAAATTCAAGTTGCCATTACCGACCTTTTAAGTAAAAAAATGTCGGACCCAAGGCTGGAAATGGCAACCATAAGTGGTGTAAAATTAAGTTCTGATCTTCGGGTGGCCGATGTCTATATCACGGTTTTTGGTGATAAAAAAAGAGTCAGGCAGGCTTTGGAAGGCTTTACTAAAGCCAAGGGATTTATTAAAAAAAAGATTGCCCCGAAACTAGGGCTTAAATTTATGCCGGATTTGAGATTTGTCCGGGACGATACCTTTGATAAAGCCGCACAAATGGATGAACTCATCAGGTCTGCCAATGAGGGACCTTTCGAAGATCAATCCTAAAGTTTGTTTTTATGAAAAGCGGCATTTTAGCAATTCATAAACCCGAAGGAATTTCTTCAGCCCGAATTGTTGCCCGGGTGAAAAAAGCTTTAGGCGTTAAAAAAGTAGGTCATACCGGAACCCTGGACCCTTTTGCAACCGGTCTTTTACTTTGTGCTATCAATAAGGGAACCCGGATTTCCAAGTTTTTTCTTGATGGCCATAAAAGATATACTGCAAAAGTGTGTCTCGGTGTCGAAACCGATACGTATGATCTAACCGGCCAGGTTGTTTTAGAAAAAAAAGCAAAAGCAGAATCGTTAACGCTATCAGATATCAAAAGTGCCATACATTCCTTTATGGGTGTTCAAGAGCAGATTCCTCCCGCCTTTTCAGCCTTAAAACATAAAGGACAGCCCCTATATAAACTGGCGAGACAAGGTATTAAGATCCAAAAACCAGCGCGGAACATTAAAATATTTGATATCAGGGTAACCAAGGTTGAGATGCCCTATGTAGATATCGACGTATTTTGTTCGTCAGGGACCTATATTCGGACCATTGCATTCGATCTTGGTAGAAACTTAGGTTGCGGTGCGCATCTTTCAGCACTTTGCAGGACACAATCCAGCCATTTTAATCTGAAGGAGGCGATTGATCTTGCAGCACTCGAAGGACTAAGTAAATCGATGGCCCAGGAAAAAATTATCTCTTTGTCTGATGCGCTTTCCTTTTTACCGCAAATTCAAGTTGACGCACAGTTAACAAAAAAAATAAAGTTCGGACAACGACTGTCGTGGGATGAGCTTGGTCTTTCGATCAATGATTCACATCCGGATCAGGTGATCGGTATTATAGATAAGGAGAACAATCTTTTGGCCATTGTCCAGTTAAATGAAGAGTCCCAGACTTACAATTATTCTTGTGTTTTTTTGAGTTAACTGATATTTATATAAGGTTATACGTATTTGTAGTGGTGTGATGGTCTGTTTTGAAACCTTTTTTCTGAATGGAATATCGGATAAAAGATCATTAAATGTCAGGTCATATTTGCACCAGCAGCCATGCGCAGCCTTAGGGCCTTTCATTCAGGAAATTGCGCATAAAAAAATGAGATACTATATTGATCTTGACATAGTATCTCATATAGAAAGTTTATTTATTCCAAATAAAGGAGTTTTAAAGTGGTTTTATTAGCAGAGAACAAAGAGGAGATGATTGAAAATTTCAAGCTCCACGAGTCAGACACCGGCTCACCAGAGGTGCAGGTTGCAATCTTAACCCACCGCATCAGCTATCTTACAGAACATCTGAAAGTTCACAAAAAAGACCATCATTCAAGACGAGGCCTGTTGATCCTGGTTGGAAGACGCAGAAGCCTTTTGGATTACGTCAAGAAAAAAGATGTCAACAGATACCGTTCTTTAATTGAAAGACTCGGACTAAGAAGATAGACATGACACAAGGCCGATTTTTGATCAATTGTGTGTCAAAAATCGGCTTTATTTTTTTTATGAGGCAGTATTATTCCAGGGACTTTTTAAATAAGGTCGCATGTTTGTTATCAAGGAGATGCTTGATAACAAACATGCGGGTTTATTTTTTTTAAAAATCCTTAGGACTCTTTGCTGCCTTTCTTATTACAGGAGAATTTAATGGAAAAGAAATTTACAACAACGATCAATGGAATTGAATTTTCAATCACGTCCGGTAAGGTTGCCAAACAGGCATCCGGATCGGTTATTGTGCAATATGGAGAGACCATTGTACTGGTGACAGCAGTATCAGCAAAAGATCCTAGAGAAATTAGTTTTTTGCCCCTGTCTGTTGAATACCAGGAAAAAATTTATTCGGCAGGACGTATTCCGGGTAATTATTTTCGGCGCGAGATCGGAAGACCTTCAGAAAAAGAAACCTTGACGGCAAGATTAATTGACAGACCGATTCGTCCGCTGTTTGATGACGGCTACAATTTTGAAACCCAGGTCATTTGTACTGTGCTGTCTATGGATAAAGTAAATGATCCTGACACACTCGCCATGGTCGGCGCATCAGCCGCTCTGCAAATCTCTGATATTCCCTTTGCAGGTCCCATTGCCGGTGTTAAGGTAGGAAGGATTGATGGTCAGTTCATTGCCAATCCCTCCATTGAACAAATGGAACAAAGTGATATCGAATTGGTTGTGGCCGGATCAAAAACCGGTGTGGTCATGGTTGAAGGCGGTGCGGACATTGTTTCGGAAAAGGATATACTGGATGCAATTTTCTTTGGACATGAAGCAATGCAGCCGATTATTGAACTCCAGGAACAGCTTAAAAAAGAATTTGGCCAGGAAAAACGTATTTTTGTCCTGCCCCAAAAAGATGAAGACCTGGTTGCCAGGGTGATTGAATATTCAAAAGACAAAATTCACACCCAGGTTCAGATTAAGACAAAAATGGAACGTCAAAAAGCACTGTCCGCCTTGAAACAGGAAGTGGTTGATCATTTCAGCGAATCACATCCCGAAGAAATTAAAACCATCAAGGAAACGTTCAGCAAAAATGTAAAAAAAGTCAGTCGTGATATTGTTTTAACTGAAGGAAAACGAATTGACGGCCGTGCATTTGATGAAATTCGCGGGATCGAATGTGAAGTCGGCAATCTGCCGAGACCTCATGGTTCTGCATTGTTCACCCGTGGTGAAACACAGGTCCTAGGTATTTTAACACTGGGTTCCGGCATGGATGAGCAACGAGTTGAAACCCTCATGGGTATGGAAACCCGTCCCTTTATGATGCACTATAATTTTCCTGCATTTTCCGTGGGAGAAGTCAGACGCGCCGGAGGCCCCAGCCGTAGAGATGTGGGCCACGGTAATCTGGCAGGTCGTGCCATCCAAAGGGTACTTCCTGAAAAGGAAGATTTTGAATATACCATTCGTCTTGTTGGTGAAGTTCTGGAATCTAACGGTAGCTCTTCAATGGGCACTGTTTGTTCAGGTATTCTGGCATTAATGGATGGTGGCGTACCCATTAAAGCACCGGTTTCGGGTATTGCCATGGGGCTTGTCAAAGATGGTGACAATACGGTTGTCTTATCTGATATCCTAGGCGATGAAGATCATTTTGGTGATATGGATTTTAAGGTTGCAGGCACCACAGAAGGTATCACAGCTCTTCAGATGGATATCAAGATTAAAGAGCTTTCCAAAGATATTATGAAAACAGCTTTGAATCAGGCCCACGGCGGTCGGATTCACATCCTTAACAAAATGCTGGAAACACTTAAAGTGGCAAGAGAAGACGTTTCTCCCCATGCGCCTAAAATTGTCAGCATTATGATTAACACGGATAAGATCCGTGACATCATCGGACCTGGTGGTAAGGTGATTCGTGCACTTCAGGCCGAGACCAATACAGTGATTGAAGTTGATGACACAGGCCTTGTCAAGATCGCAGCTGCAAATGAAGAAGATGCGAAAATCGCATTGGAAAGAGTATCTGATATTGCCCTTGATCCTGAGATCGGAACCATTTACGAAGGTAAAGTTGTTAAAATTACTGATTTTGGTGCTTTTGTAAATATTAAACAGGGTACTGATGGACTGGTTCATATTTCAGAGCTTGCCAATTATCGTGTTAAAAAAGTAACCGATGTTGTTAAAGAAGGTGATGTTATTTCTGTCAAGGTCCTTGATATCACACGTGATGGCAAAATTAAGCTGAGTTATAAAGCAGCACAAGCTGACAAGAAAGATGACGGCAAATAATTGCTTTAAGGTCTGTCCCCTTGCTAGCGGTAGTAAGGGGAACAGCCTTTTTGTTGCATGCAGCAACAGTGCAATCCTCGTGGATGCAGGGCTTTCCGGTATTGAAGTTGAGCGCCGGTTAACCTCGGTGGATGTTTCGCCACAAAGCCTTAGCTGTATTCTTATTACACACGAGCATTCCGATCATGTAAAAGGGGCAGGGATATTATCCAGAAGATTTGATATCCCTGTCTATATTAGTCAAAAGACTTACCATGCCTGCAAAGGGCTTGGAAAAATCAATGATTTGCGTTTTTTTGAATGCGGTATCCCTTTTCAAATTGACGGGATAACCATCAGTCCTTTTTCAATTTCCCATGATGCCAGGGATCCGGCTGGACTGACTCTGGAGTTCAATGATACCAAAGTTGGGGTTGCAACTGATCTTGGAATTGTTACCCAGTTGGTGAAAGAGCATCTAAAGGGCAGCGATCTTTTATACCTGGAGTCCAACCATGATCCCAGAATGCTGATGGATGGCGATTATCCATGGCACTTAAAACAAAGGATAAAAGGTCGGATGGGCCATTTGTCCAATTTTGATGCATGTCAGTTGGTCTCTGAACTTTTGAGCCATCGTTTAAAACATGTCATTCTGGCCCATCTAAGCGAAGAAAATAATTGTCCTGATATTGCAGCCAGGCAAATGTCCCGGAGTCTGAATGGATCTAAGGTCACTCTGCATGTCGCAGGTCCGGATAAACCAGGAACTATGATACATATATAGTGTTTGAACGAAAACCCACCCATCGGCTTTATTGCTGCAAAATCCTGAAATCCTCATGTACAGTAGTACACTCCGGTTTCAGCATTTCTTGCGCCTTGCATATGGGCAACTTTTCGTCCAAACACGAATTTTCGGTCAGCCACTATATAGTTTTTGTCCAGACCCGGAGTTTTCGGTCAGGCAGTATATAGCATTTATTTTTGCAGTGCTGAGTGAATCGCTGAGTGAATCGCTTTCCCAAGATCCGCCATACCAAAAGGTTTCATCAAACATTGCGCTATACCTATTCTTTGAAGGTCTTTATTATCGATGTCATCGCTATATCCGGTGGACAATATGACGGGGATATCCGGTCGGATGTCAAGTATTTTTGAAGCAAGGGTTTTGCCTGTCATTATAGGCATCACCATATCGGTGATCACCAGATCGAATTCATCTTTTTTTTCTATAAAAAGTTCAAGGGCTCTTAAACTTTCAGGGCATGTTGTGACTTGATACCCCAATTGTTCGAGAAGATCTTGAGTCATTTCGATTTGAAAGGTTTCATCATCTACAAACAGAATGTGTTCATTATTGCCCAAAATCAACGGTTCCAGTGCAGTCTCTTGTTCGATGTGCGGGAAAAATTCAGGGAAAAAAACATGGAAAGCAGTGCCTTTTCCCTCTTGGGTATCAATGGTAATCGCTCCATCGCATTTGCTGACAATACCGAGGACAACTGATAAGCCTAATCCTGTGCCTTTGTCTTTAGCCTTTGTAGTAAAATAAGGATCAAATATTTTTTCTACAAGATCCGCTCTGATACCGCAACCGGTATCTTTTATACTCAATACCAGATACTGACCTGGTGTTAAATCTGCGGGAAGAAATACATTGGCAGATGATAGTTTCATATCCTTTAACTCGACAGAAAGTGTGCCTCCTTCTTTTTGCATTGCATGCCATGCATTGGTGCATAAATTCATAATTACCTGATGAATCTGGGTATGGTCGGCAAGGATGTATCCATTACTGTGTAATTTTTTTTTTATATCAATAAAAGCAGGAATAGACGCGCGTAAAAGAGTCAGGGCTTCTATCACGATCAGTCTTAATTTTAACGGCTGTTTTTCATAGCCTGATTGATGGCTGAACGTTAAGATCTGGCTGACGAGATCCTTAGCTCTTCCCGACCCATGAAGTACT
>JAKIUJ010000217.1 GCA_021647625.1 Desulfobacula sp. | reverse complement strand
GTCAAAATTTCCCAGGGCAGCCCTGATCAGCCAGAGCGGTGCATTTATGCTCCACCGAAGCCACCAGTGCCCCCATATGCAGCCTGCCTATATGATCTCCATGGGCAATCAGACAGATCTTACCCTGGGGGATATGATCCAGTATTTTAAAACCCTTGATTCCGTTGATGTCATTGCCATCTATGCTGAAGGATTTAATGATCTGGATGGGCTTGAATTTTGTAAAGCGGTTAGACAAGCTGTTCTATCAGGTAAAGAGGTTATCTTTTATAAAGCAGGCAGAACGCCTGAAGGACAAGCTGACACATCAAGCCATACCGCCTCATTAGCCGGTAATTATATGGTTTGTGAAAGCTGTGTGCGCCAGGCAGGTGCCATTGTCGCCAGAACATTTACAGAGTTCCAGGATCTATTATTTTTAGCGGAAACATTAAGCCCTAAAACCATCAAAGGCAACCGCCTGGCTGCAGTCAGCGGTGCAGGCTTTGAAGCTGTGGGCATGGCAGACTCTATCCAGTCAGATGATTTTACCATGGAACTTGCCCGATATTCAGATGATACCCGAAACCAGATCGCACAAATTTTAAAAGAAAAACGGCTGGATGCCTTTGTTACACTTTCAAATCCGCTTGATATAAACCCGGCCGCCGATGATGAGGTCCATGCCCAAATCACCCGGATACTGGCAGAAGATCAAGGCGTGGATGCCGTTATCGTCAGCCTTGACCCCATGTCTCCGGCCATGAAGACCCTTGATAAAACAAATTTTACAGGATTTGACATGCACCACGAAACCAGCATAAAAAACCAACTCATTGAACTTGTCAAAACCTGCGACACCCCGATTATTGCTGTTGTTGACGGCGGAAGGCTTTACAATGCCTTAAGAGACACCCTGATCCAAAATGACATTCCAGTCTTTATGGTCTGTGACAAAGCCATTGCAGCCTTATCAGTCTATATCCAGGGAAGACTGAATGCCGATGCCATCCGAAGCAGCCAGGAATTGACCGACTGATAGAATAAAAGATAAACATGTATTCTCAAGAATGAAGCAAAATGGAACAATTCTTTGCATTAAAAAAAGAATACTATTAATCGAAACACGTTTTTTTCTGCGATAGCAGGTGCGCGATTGACAAAACACCCTGTAATGTCTTAAATTACTCCCTATGTTTTTTAATCATCTGTCAAAAAAAAATTTTGACGTTTTAAGTCAGCATTCAGATAATATCAACAAAAAGTATTGACCTGTAAAATTTAGGATTACGGCATGAAAGAATTAACAATAAACATTAACAGAGATTTCAGCAAATATATCGGTGGCAGGGAAAAACGAATTTCACAGTTTTCCGGTGAAGATTTCAGGGAACGGTTTTTAGACAACAGCTTTGATAAATATGACCGTATACATATTGAACTGGACGGCGTGCTTGGTTATCCCTGGGATTTTTTAGATGAAGTATTCGGTGTCATTGCCAAGCGATATGGAAAAGAAAAATTTTGGGAAAAAATAGATCTGATTTCAGCACATAATTATGTGACCGATAAAATCACATATATTGTCAACCATTCAAAAAAAGAGGGGTAATACAATGGTATCTCTATTTGATCAGGGCTCAATCGGCAACCTGTCTTTAAAAAATAGAATGATTCGCTCCGCCACATGGGAAGGTATGTGTGACCCGGACGGCAGACCAACAGACAAATTGATTGACTATTACCGTTCTCTTGCAAAAGGCGGTATCGGTCTGATTATTTCCGGATACACATATATCCGGCCGGAAGGCAAACAATTGCCCGGTAAAATGGGTCTTTACAATGATACCTTTGCACGGGATTTTAAAAAAATGACCCGGGCTGTCCATAAAGAAGGTTGTAAAATAGCCATACAGCTTGTTCATGCAGGCGGCCAGGCCAGTGTCAAAGAAGGATATCGTCAACCGGTGGCACCCTCTGCAATTAAAATTGGTGCATATCCCCAAACCCCTATCGAACTTTCCATACTGGAAACCGAATCCATCTCAGATGCATTTGCCCAGGCTGCCGAAAGAGCCAGAGAGTGGGGGTTTGATGCTGTTCAAATCCATGGTGCCCATGGGTATCTTGTCAACCAGTTCCTTTCACCTGTGAGCAACCGGAGAACAGACGCTTACGGGGGAGATTTAAAAAACAGAAGCCGTTTTCTCTTTGATGTGTATGACAAGATAAGGGCACACGTCGGAAAAGAGTTCCCTGTATTTATCAAGTTCAACGGGGCTGACAATGTAGAAAACGGCTTCACAAAAGGCGATGCCTTAATTGTTGCTAAAAATCTTTCTGATGCCGGTATTGATGCCATTGAAATTTCATCCGGGACTGCCGACTCAGGAGAAATGGGGCCGGCCCGTAAAAAAATAAACACGCCTGAAAAAGAAGCTTACAATCTTGAACTTGCCAGGGCAATCAAAATGCAGGTTCAATGCCCTGTGATCTGTGTTGGCGGGTTTCGAACCTTAACGATTGCAAAAAAGACAATCGCTGATAATGGAATGGATTTTATCGCACTATCCAGACCTCTGATTCGGCAACCGGATCTCCCAAACAGATGGGCCGCTGATAAAAATGAGATCTGCGAATGTATTTCCTGTAATAAATGTTTTATGCCGGGAATATCAAAAGGAGGCATTTATTGTGTTCCCAAAAAAACACAAGAAAAAAAAACATAAGAATTTTATTTTTGTGCAAAAATATACAATACTGATCACCCTTGATGCCGTCTCAAAAATATCTGCACTATAAATTCAACGACAAATATTTTCAAATTTATCGGGGTTTACAAACCAAGACCCCAAGCTTATATTATCCACAACTCAACCCAAGATTAAAAATGGAGTAAAGCATTGAAACAAATCATTGTTCTTGCAACAACCAATAAGGGAAAGAAAAAAGAAATCCAGGCATTGCTTCAGAGATTTGACGTGGATATAAAAACCCTGAGTGATTTTGGCCCCATTCCGGAAGTGATTGAAGATGGAGAAACCTTTGATGACAATGCATATAAAAAAGCATCCTTTACGGCAAAAATTTTAGGCTACCCTGCCATTGCTGATGATTCAGGTCTCTGTGTGGAGGCTTTGGAGGGCGCACCCGGTGTTTATTCCGCCCGGTATGCAGGTGAAAATGCAACGGATCAGGAAAATGTAGACAAAATGCTGGACGCTTTAAAAGGCCACAACAATCGCAATGCTGCCTTTAAATGTGTCATTTCCATTGCCGTACCCACAGGTGCGGCCTTAACCTATGAAGGTGAATGCAAAGGCGTCATCACCCATAAGCCTGCCGGGGAGAACGGATTTGGGTATGATCCGCTCTTTTTTTGTCCGGGCTTAGACAAAACTTTTGCCCAGAGCAGTATTAAAGAAAAAGCCAATGTCAGCCACAGGGGAAAAGCATTAAAACAAGTGATTAAGGAAATGGACAAAATTCTTGACTGGATAGATATCAATATGCCTCAATTTGAAAAAGCCGGATGCCAAGGGAGCAAAAAATGCTGACACTTGAAAATTTTACAGAACTTGTTAAAAGGAACCGATCCTGCAGACGATTTGATCATTCCCATATTATAGAACAAACCACTTTGGAGAATCTGGTGGATCTTGCCAGAAACTGTGCCTCCGCAGCCAATATGCAACCGTTAAAATATGTGATCTGCAATGATGAACAAAAAAATCAGGACATCTTCTCATGTCTTGGCTGGGCAGCTTATCTGAAAGACTGGAAAGGACCTGTTGAAAATGAAAGGCCATCTGCCTATATTATTATTTTGGGCGATACCCGCATTGCTAAAAATTTCTGGTGCGACCATGGAATTACAGCCCAAACCATGCTTCTTGGTGCCAGAGCCATGGGTCTTGGCGGGTGTATGTTCGGGGCAATCAACATCAAAAAGTTAAAACCACATTTAAATATTGATGACCACCTGGAGGTCAAGCTGGTTGTTGCCCTTGGCAAACCGGTTGAAGAAATTCAAATTGATGATCTGGGTGAAGACGGCAACATAAAATACTGGCGTGATGAAACCATGATCCATCATGTTCCCAAACGGAAACTATCGGACCTGATTGTGGGTAAATGGTAAATATTGCGGCTAAATGATATTTTTGACTCCCTTGACCATTTGCCCTAAGCCCAGCATTATGCAAAAATCTGCATACAATAAATTTGAAAACCACAATTTCAGGACGTAGATATGACCGATAAAAAAGATTATAAACTTGCCAATTTGGAAAACAGAGAGATGAAGCTTCGGACCCAGCGCCATGATATTCTTGTCAGTGATGCTGAAAACGCGCTTGATAAAATTATAGATGCCCCGTCCCCGGCAACCCTTGTGCAATCTTTTCCGGATCAGGATCTATACTATCTAATGCATAAAATAGGGCCGGATGATTTTATCCCTGTGTTGTCTTTGGCAACCTCTGATCAATGGGAATATATTCTGGATGTGGAAGTCTGGGATTCAGACCGTTTGAATATTGATACCATTACCAGAGTATTTGATCTGATGTTCCAGGCAGATGCCCAGAGACTTTTGCGGTGGAGCATAAAGGAGAAACCCGCCTTTTTTGAATTCTTTTTAGCCAACCATATGACCATTGTTGTCAGGGAGCACGATGAGCTGCCCCCGGAAGATTTTAATGATTATATTACAATTGATGATAAATTCTACTTCAGGTTTCCCAAACAACCTGTTCTTGCCGAAGACGAGATGGCTGTTCCAAAAGACGGTCAACCCGCCTGGGAATTGATTGAAAAAATGGTAAAGTTGGTGGCCCAGATGGATCTGTCTGTTTTCCACGGACTCTTGCTGGAAACCAACAGTATTCTGCCCACTGAGATTGAGGAAGAAGAGTTCAGGTTAAAAAATCTGCGGCTTGCTGAAAAAGGTTTTCTGCCCACCCATGAAGCCATTGGGATCTACCAGCCAACCTCCCTGAATGCTCTTCGCAAGCGCCCGGATCATGCATTGGTGCATGAACATTTTGATCCGGACATCCCGTTGCCCCCTCAATTTTTCTCTGAATTTATTTTAGGGGATGATTTGTTTGTCAAAGCCTTGCGTTATTTCAAACCGCCCTTTTCACTTCAGCTGGAATCAGAACTGGCGGCTCTGATCAACAAAATCATATCTGCTGACAAGATTAAGCTGAGAACCCGTCAAGATCTTGAAAAAGCCATTCAAAAAGCCTGTGCCTATCTTAATCTGGGTCTTGAGGCTATCTTAAAAAAAGAGCTGAAACCTGAACTTGCCAAAGAGATTCTTGCACAATATTTTATTGAAGACATCTTCAGAACAGGTTCCAGGGCCTGCCTCAAACTGAAAACAAAAGCTGTCAACTGGTTTAAAAACAGTTTTATGAATAAAAATCACCTGCCTTTGAGTTTTCTTGATGAAGAATTTTTAGGGGTTGTCGGTGGCTTGTTAATAGAACGGCCCATGTTTTTTGATAAATATAAAGCCGGTGAACTATACCGGGATTTTAATTCTCTTTCAGATATTAAAAAAACGCAAAAAAACTTGGAACAGATAATTGCACTGGATACCATTATTGGCAAACTTGATGTGGATACAGCATCTTTTAAAGAAGGTGTGTTGACCTTTAAAACCCTTATCCTGACCTTATGGGCAAAAAATCGTTTGAATATGGAAGCGACCCTTGAACCGATTGACACAGCTGTATTCAAAGATTTTTTCAGTGCTCTTTTTTCCAGTCCCAATCCCGATACATCTCCTGGTATCCAGCTGAATGATCTGGTTTTATGGATATCTGAAGCCATTACCACTGAAAACACTGACCCTGAAACCAGCAATATGGTGCAATCGGATTTGCCGGACGCATTTGTCCAGGTTTTAGAAAATTTGATGGCTGAATTGGATGAAGAGTACAGCCGGGTTATGCCACAGGATATCGATCCCAGGTTTATCCCCCATTTTCTTCTTGCCAAAAGGACTGTATAACCCTTTTACAAAAGACCCACCGGCCTGCCCTGACATGATTTCCTTGGCTTTATACCGATGTTGCAGGTTTTAACCAGCGCCTTGATATCGATATATTTTTGTACGATGCATTTTTTTTTGATAAATTTTTACACTTCAATCGTTATTATAATAAAACATGTTTTCAACTTTGGTTTTGAATTATAATTCAATTTATTAAAAAAATTATACAATCAAAAAAGGAGATTATTATGAGCAAGAAACTTATTATCATCGCAATGGTCATGTTGCTAACCTCACTAACCACTGTATCCGTCGGCATGGGCGGTGGCGGTGGCGGTGGCGGTGGCGGAGGTGGTGGTGGTGCCGGTGGCGGTGGCGGTGCTGGTGCTGGTGCTGGTGCTGATGGTGGTGGTGGAGTAGGCGGCGGCATGGGCGCAGGCGGTAGCGGCATGGGCGCAGACGGTAGCGGCATGGGCGGTATGGGCTCAGACGGTAGCGATATGGGCATGGGAAACAATAGCAGCCATGGCGTATCTAATAAGAATATGACTGTGAATCATACACAGGAACAACTTCATACACAG
>JAKIUJ010000216.1 GCA_021647625.1 Desulfobacula sp. | reverse complement strand
GAGTTTTTAAGATCACTTTCAATATTGGCTTCAATGGTTGATTTGACCTGAAAATAAATCACAGAACCGCCTAACAGGGTAGAGATAATAAATATCAGTGAATACCCGCCAAGCAACTTGGATCGTAACTGCAGATTCCTAAAAAAAGCCATTTGTTTTTTTATCATTCCCCTTAATTTTACGATATAATGGCTCAACAAAACAATAGTCCGGACCAAGATTGATGGACTCGTAAAAAGTCCATCAATCTTAGCTCTTTTAACAGCTTCTTTCATGGTAACGCTCAGTAGTGTCCGGTTAGATACCTGCATGGCACATTTAACACATTTTTTAAATTAAAACTTCATTTTTTTGTTGACACAGGGTAAACGCATGTAAACTTGGCATGAATTTTAATTCTTTGTTTTACAGGTACTTATGCAAAACGATATTTTCATTTGCGTTTACCTTCAAACCGTAACTACCTGAAATCATTAATATGGAAAAGTTACATGCGTTAAGCCCTGTGTTGACAAAGGGGCGGTAAAATATCGCACGCCTTGAACACGACAAAAACTTCTGCTAATTATGAGCTCTTATTTAATTCCCGTTCCTTAGAATATTTAAAAAAATCTTGACATTGTTTTTTTTCCCTTATATCTATTTATAGACTGGCCAGTCGGTAAAAAAACCGGCCAGTCGATTTTCAATTATTTACCCTATTTGGAAAGGAAATAAAATGCCTCCAATCCCGGAACTTGAAGAGATACGAAAAGCCCAGATTCTGGATGCAGGTCTTCTAACGCTAACCCGGAAAGGTGCTGCCGGTACAACCCTTGACGATGTATGCAAAGCCGCTGGATTATCCAAAGGCGGCCTTATCCATTACTATAAAACAAAAAAAATCCTGTTCTCTGCTGTTTTCAGAGAATTTTTTACAAGAATTTTTACAAGAAGTGCGGATACCATGTCTCAATTTGATCTGCCTCTGGACCAGATTTTATCCTATGACTGGCTTTACGATACGGATGATCCCCAGATCCGCCTGGGTTATCCCCTTTTATTGGATTTAATGTCCCTTGCAGCCCATGATGAAGACTACAGGATGATAATGGAAGAATGGATTAACAACTGGGTAAAACTTTTAAGCGCTGCACTTGAAAAAGCAATTGAACAAAAAACATTCAAACCAATGGATGTCACGGACGTTGCCAGGTCTATTTCTGCGGTCTACCAGGGAATTGCAACCCGCTGGTACCTGGGAAAAGACACACATACCAGGCAATGGGCACTTGATACTTACAGAAAAGGAATCATGGGTGTTTTATCACCCTTTATGGCATAAATTATTTACATAGCAAAAAGGAGAAACAATGGCTGTTTTTGAATCAAAGGAAAAAATGGTAGAAGTTCTGGGAGGCCTGTTTAACATTTTACTGAATGATCCTGATGCAGGTCCAAAATTTGCCGGATCTGACATCACCATTAAATTCAATATCTCAGATCCCAGTGCCCAGCTTTATATCACTCCCGGAGATGGAAAAAAAGGAAAAGTCTTCTGGGATGTCAAAGACATCAAACCCGACGTTGAAATGACCTTAAGCGGCGACACCTGCCATAAATTCTGGCTCAAACAGATAGGAATGCCCATTGCTCTTGCCAAGGGCCTTATCAAAGCCCGTGGCCCCATGCCTAAAGTGCTCAAACTTCTCCCCATACTGAAACCTGCTTTTGCAGCCTACCCTGAATGGGCAAAATCCCAGGGGATGCCCATAGACTAAAGTTTTTTACGAAAAAGGAGGTTTTATTATGGAACGAAGTATCAAACAATTTGAAACTCACAGGATTGATGCGGTAAAAGCAGCCTCAAGGCTGATGCTTGCTTCCGGTACCACAACACCCCGGGTGGGCGGAGTCGGCGAATGCACGATTCATATCATTGATGACGACTGCGATATCGAAGATATCTGCCAGAAGATTGAAACCATGGGAGAGATAAAAAAAACCTGGGAGTTTTTCAAACGGGATGCTGCCATGATAAGGGATGCAGATGCACTTCTCATAGCCACATCGTTACGAAGTCTTAATGATCCTTCTGATATTAACTGTAATATGTGCGGCAAACTGGTTTGTGAATATATGCGGGAAAAAGAAAAACTTCCCAAAAAAGACGATATTGCATTCACAGGCCCTTTGTGTACTTTCAGGGCCACCAATATTGCCTATGCTGTTGACGGCATGGTGAACCAGGCCAGGAATCTCGGCATTGATTATGGTGTTTACTGGTCTCTGGGAGCTGCTGCCATCTCCATGGGAATCCTGCCAAAGGAAACAGGCTTTGCCCTTGGTGTTGCCATTTCCATAACGGAAAAAAGCCCGTTCAGAGATATTCCTGAAAATTATGCGCAAATTAACCAGCGAAGCATGAATGACAGGATGATAAACAGACTCTGGCCGCAATTTCGGTCCATATACAGTTAATCTGCTGAAATCAGGAGAATAAAATGACAATCAAACACATGTCCGATCTTGTTGAGAGCGGAATGGACAGAGCAGTAGAACTTATGTCCATGGCAGCCTTCACAAGCTTCAGATTTAATAACAGAAATACTATTAAACTCATTGCCATAGAAAAAGAAGACCTGGAACAGATTGCAGAATATTGTTTTTCCCTGGGCGATATGTCGCCACTGGCAGCAAGGGACGGCAGGAACCTTGTGCAGATAATGAAAGAACCATGTTCCCTCCTTGTCATCGGGGATAAACGCAAGTCAGACTTCAACTATAATTGCGGTGCCTGCGGATTTCCCACATGTGCAGGAATGAACAAGGAAGAGGAAGTGGAATCATTAACTGCCAACGGTCCTTCCTGCGTATTTAAAAATATCAACCTTGGCATTGCAGCCAATGCAGCAGCCAGCATGGCTCATCGTTTAGGCCTTCACTGCCGGGTCTTTTCCACCCTTGCATTTGGAGCCAAGGCGCTTGAAATCATAGAAAATATTGACATCTGTATCTCGGTCTGTGTCAGTGCCGGAAAAAAAAATCCTTTTTTTGACCGCCATGAGTACTGGACAAAGGAACACTGGGATGAAATCTTTGCCAAGGAGTTCCCCACCTATACAAGGGGCTTTATAGGTGCCGTAGAAGACTAAGGGCTCACTCAAAAACAATTTATCAGATTCAACCAATAATAAAGGAGACTTTTATGAGTTCCAGGTCTTACTTGAACCAGGCCATTATCTCACACTTTTTAGAGATCAAGGCAGATTCCATTCCGGATAAGGAAGTGCTTATATTTGAAAATGGAGATATGGACGACGAAAGAGTAACCTATAAAGATATTTACGAGAAATCCAATAAAATTGCATCAGCTTTTCTTAAAGCAGGTATTGAAAAAGGCGACACCTATGCTGTATTCATGCGGAACCATGCTGAATTTGTCCTGTCAATGGTGGCAGGCCCTGTCATTGGCGCTGTTATGGTGCCCATTGATCCGAGATCCAGAGGAGACCGATTAAAATTTTTACTGACCAATTCAAATGCCAGAGCCGTGGTTGTTTCTGCCGAATTTCTACCATGGCTTGAACAGGTACTGCCTGATATTCCGGCATTTAAAACGATTTTTGTGGTACAAAAGCCGGGGCAGGAAACTACAGGGCAGATAAATTATCCGTTTTTAAACGAAATTTTGGAACAGGATTCATGGGACAGGGTAAAGCAGCAGATCATGGATGTCCGCCACCCCATGCAGATCATATACACCAGCGGCACAACAGGTGATCCAAAGGGTGTCATGATTCGCAATAACAGGTTTGGCATGTTCACTATAGTAACAAGACTTGTATGGAAATACAAACCTTCTGATATCCTTTACACAGGCCTTTCCTTAACCCATGGCAATGCCCAGGCCGTGACCCTTTTCCCGGCACTTGGAACCGGGGTTCCTGCTGTGATAAGCCGGAAGTTCACCAAGAGCCGGATCTGGGATATATGCAGAAAATACGGATGCACCAGCTTTTCCCTTTTGGGCGGCATGATGGCTGGTATTTTTAATGAACCCCCTAACACAGGAGATGCAGACAATCCTGTGAAAACTGTGATCAGTGCAGGCACACCAAGGGCGATATGGGAGGATTTTGAAAACCGTTACGATCTGAAAATCCTTGAATGGTACGGGGCGGTTGAAGGAGGTTTTGCCTATAAGCCGCCCGGGAAAGGACCCATAGGTTCCTTTGGAAAACCTTTGCCCGGATTAATGGAGTTCAAGGCAGTGGATGAGGATGACAATGAGGTTATGCCGGGTAAAACAGGTGAGCTCATTGTTAAAATGATCAAAGGGGATACCCGGGTGGATTATCTTGGCAACAAAGAGGCTTCCGAGAAAAAAACAAGGGGAGGATGGCTGCGAACCGGAGATATGGTTTCAAAGGATGAAAAAGGCTGGTATTTTTTCAAATGCAGGATCGGGTCCGAACTCAGAAGGGCAGGCGATTTTATCCAGCCGGATCATATTGAACGAATTATAGGCGAACATAAGGATGTCAGCGAGGTCTGCGTTTACGGCATCCCGGCTGCATCAGGAGCTCCCGGAGAAAGCGATCTTGTGGCGGCCATTACCCCTTTTAAAGGCATAGATATTGATCCGGGCCTTATATTTGAAAAATGCAGAAAAGACCTTGAGCCGAACTCGGTGCCATCCTATTTACAGATCACAGAAACCATCCCGAAAACCATTTCGGAAAAAGCCCTGGACAGGATTTTAAAAGAACAGTTTTCCCCTGATGATGACAATATATTTCACCTGACCAATTATTAACCAATTCTTTTTAGAGGAGCTATTATGAAAGGTTATACAGATTTAAATATAGAACTGACCCCGGAACAGAACTCCATTAAAGAGGAAACCCGGAAGTTTGCCAAGGATGTACTGCGCCCTGCAAGTCTTGAGCTTGACAAAATTGATGATCCCCAAAAGATGGTGGAAAGCAACATTTTCAAAGATGTGTTTAAAAAAGGGTATGGGCTTGGATACCATACCATACTGCTGCCGGATTCCTGGGGCGGGCTTGGCACAGATCCTTTGGAGACCCATATTATCTTTGAAGAACTTGGCTGGGGCAGTATGGATTTCGCTGTGGGAATAAGCGTATCCTGTTTTCCTGCTTTTTTTGCCGCCATGGTTCCAAGTGACCGGCTTGCAGATGAAATCATCACTCCTTTCTGCAAAAACAGGGATGCATCCATAATCGGATGCTGGGGCATTACAGAACCGGATCATGGTACAGATACCTTAAGCCCCTTTACCCCGCAATTTTCCAATCCTGAAATTTCAGGCCAGGCAACCGCCACAAGGGATGGTGATGAATACATTATCCAGGGCCAGAAAGCTGCCTGGGTTTCCAACGGCACCATTGCCACCCATTGTCTTCTCTACCCAACTATTGATTCTTCCAAGGGTATGGCAGGGGGTGGAATCTGTATTGTTCCCCTGGATCTTCCCGGCGTGAAAAAGGGAAGCCCTTTAAACAAGCTTGGCCAGCGGGCCCTGAACCAAGGAGAACTATTTTTTGATAATGTCAGAATTCCAGCAGAATACATGCTGGTGGATCAAGAAAGCTATGAAGCCATGCTGGATATCACCCTGTCCACTGCCAATGCAGCAATCGCAGCCATGTCTGTGGGTCTTGCAAGGGCTGCATATGAAGAGGCTCTTGCCTATGCAAAACAGAGGGTTCAGGGTGGTAAAACCCTTTTTGACCACCAGATGATCAAACACAAATTATTCAATATGTTCATGAAAATTGAGGCAGCCCGCTCCTTTTCCAGGGCAGCCATGATTTACAATTATAATAATACGCCTCCAAAAATTGAATATTCCATTGCCTCAAAAGTATTCTGCACAGATGTGGCCTTTGAAGTGGCCAATGCCGCTGTCCAGATATTCGGTGGCAACGGGATGAGCCGGGAATATCCGGTTGAAAAATTCTTAAGGGATGCCAGGGCCTGCCAGATTGAAGACGGGGCCAACGACAGTCTGATGATCACGGCAGCCCATCATATTTAATTCACGATAAGGACAGATCAATGAATAATGTTTATATTATCGGCCTTGGCATGATCCGTTTTAATAAATACCCGGACAGGGATGTCAGAAGCATGGCCCATGAAGTCACCCGTAGCGCCCTGAAAGACGCAGGAATTGACAAAAAAGCTTTGGAATCAGCCTTTTTTTCCAACACATTCTGGGGTTTTTTTGACAACCAGCACTCCATCAGGGGCCAGGTTGTCCTGCGCTCCATGGGTATTGAAAAAATTCCTGTAACCAATATTGAAAATGCCTGTGCAGGGGGCTCCACAGCTCTTCATATGGCCTGTACCAGTATAAGGGCCGGCATGCATGATGTAGTTCTGGCCCTGGGATCTGAAAAGATTTCCAACCCCAACAAGGCCATGTCTTTAGGTGCCTATGCTTCGTGCATGGATGTGGGCAATTTTAAATCCCACCTTGCAATGCTCGAAAAAATCAACAAAGAGTTAACTGTAAAGATCCCCGACGACCAGACACCTCCGGGAAAAGACAGGAGCGTGTTCATGGATGCCTATGCCATGGGTGCAAGGTGGCACATGAGCAGGTTCGGGTC
>JAKIUJ010000011.1 GCA_021647625.1 Desulfobacula sp. | reverse complement strand
AACCTTGTTAGTTAAAATAAATGAGTTTTCACAAGCAAGGCGACAATGGCTGGAAGCAAAAAAACTTTGTGCTAAAGAAAGCTGCGACCTGGAAACACTTAAAGAACGAGCTATTGAGCTGAGAGATAATTTTATGCAACAGAAAAAAGACTGGCTGATGCTAAATGCGAGAATAGCCTGAAGTTTTAATAACGAACAGAGGATGGTTTATAAATGTACCTGACAGATGTTGAACTTACGTCTGAAAACAGCACATAGGTGACATTGGGCGGTTTCTTCAAACACTGGAAATATCACAAAAGGAGACATTCGTAGTCAAGAAAGACCGGGGGTTAATAAAACCTCCGGCATCTTTAAAGAGCAAGTAAGAGTTTCATATGATCCCACATTCTTTTCTTCTGAAAAAAGCCGCATGGTAATAGCCGGAATAAAAAAAGAAAAGGTTATGGGAAGCAAAGAAAAAAAGTCTCTCAAGTCCGCACGGCCATAGATAAAGAAGGTAGAAAAGAAAAACCAACCGGTTACAATGAGAAACAAAGAAATTACAATATATGCGATGGGAGAAATAAAATAGTCTTTAAATTCTTTAACGGCAATGGTTCTAATCTGTGTCATGGTTTAATTTTGCTCCCTTGTCAATGTCTGGAATATCTTCTCAAGATCCTGGGATTGTTTTTTGAACTCACAAATAATCCAGTCGGTCTTTTTGATTTTCATGTAGATCAAGGATCTGATATCTTGATTTTCCTTGCTTTTGATTTCAAATGAGATCGCGTCTTTTTCAGACGGTTCTGTCTGTTGAACAGTAATATCGGGAGATATCTTGTCTAATAAAATATAAGCATCTTCCCCGGACGTACCCCGCAACGAGAGTTTAATATAAGAATCCTGCTTAACGCTTTGCTTAAGATTAGAAGTTGTATCATCAGCAACCACTCTTCCTTTGTTAATGATTGCAATTCTGTCGCAGGTTGCTTCTGCTTCGCTTAAAATATGTGTTGAAAAAATAATGGTTTTTTCTTTACCAATCGTTCGGATAATATTTCGAATTTCCGCTATCTGGTTCGGATCAAGACCTGAAGTCGGCTCATCCAGAACCAGAATTTCGGGGTCTGTCAGCATGGCATGGGCTATACCAACCCTCTGCTTTAATCCTTTGGATAAATTGCCGATGGGCCTTGCCATAATAGAAGACAACCCGCAAAGTTCAGATAGTTGGAGAAATCGGTCATATCGTTTTTGCTTGTCATTCATTCCACGGAGCTTGGCCACATAGTCCAGATAATCATACACCAGCATATTGTGGTAAAGAGGGGCTGATTCAGGAAGATAGCCGATCAATGATTTAATTTTAAGCGTATCGTCAGGCATTTGAAAATTTTTCACTTTAATGGTACCTGAGTCGGGTTTGAAATATCCGGTCAGCATTCTTAAAATAGTTGTTTTGCCGGCACCGTTAGGGCCTAACAGTCCTAATATTTCACCTTTTGAAATGTTTAGGTTAATCTTATCTACCGCACAAAAATCTTTATAGTATTTAGTTAGATTTTCAATTTGTATCACTCAATTTCTCCCTATTCATTTAAAAAAGATATGGATAATTTTTATGTTATAAAACTCGTTACCATCCACCTCAATGCTGCGTTGCAGTGGTAAAAGGCTGTTGGTTGAATTTTTAAAACCAAATCCTGAATCAATGAATTCAAATTTAAAAAGATGGGTTTTGTTATACTTGAAGAACTTTGAAATAATAAAGGGGTTAACAAAGAAAAGATTGTGTCATGATATAGATAGGTGCTGATGGTAAATTGCTAAAGTAATTAGGGCCCGAATTTACACTTTTACTCTCATTATATGCGGTTGAAATTTCATTTGGAAAATTATTAAACTGAGTTTTGGATTCCGGGAGTTGATTGCTGTAAAGGGTTTTTTGCTGATACTCACAAGGTTTATTCCGACAGCAGGTCTCACTAACATGATGCAAAACCGAATAAAATCCTGCATTTAGTGATACAGGCGAATAATTTAAAGACCGTTCAATTTTGTTTGAACCTAATGAGTATTTATCAAAGCTGTGGTAATCGGATTGAGCATAAATCACACCCAAAAAAACAATCCATGAAAAAAGGATGGATTGAAGTATGGCGTTCAATTTTTTAATCATTTTCAACTCATATCCTGTTTAAATTATTAATCGATTTACCTATCGTATAAACAGGGTATCTGTCAATAAGATTGTAATGCTTTCCTATGATCATCCATAAAAAAAAAATTGCAAAGGCCACTGTGAAAAGGTTAAATATATAGTTGGTTATAAATTTTGCCCGCATTGACCACACCATTTATCCGTCTCATCTACAGGCTCGCCAAGGTCATGACAAAATTTTGCCAGTAGCTGTTTTTTTGTTTTTTGTGAATGTCGCTCGTGGGTATCCACCTGGCTGCGGCGTGACATAATTAGCCAGACAAGCCCTATGAGAACAAGAAACCCACCCACAATAATGATTAAGGTCGTCCAGTTGGTGGGTGTTCCGGTAGCAGGCTGGGGCGAACTCACAAGCATTTGAGCATCAGAACTCTGGAGAGGCAATATGTTTGCCGAAAGCTGGATGGTTGTCATTTCGTATTCAAGATGGACTGAAAATGACTGCCCTGGTAAAACAGTTTTCGGAGGGAATGTGTGATAAGTGAGTCCGCCTCCTCCTGTCATAATGTCCATTGCCGCAGGTTTTATATTAAAAGATTTGGCTGCTTTGGGCTGTTGTATCTTTAATTGAAGGTTATTAACAGCTATATCAGACAGCCAGGTGTAATCAAACAAACGCTGGCTGCCATTCACAATATAAGGCATGTAATATTCAACTCTAAACTGTAAATCCGTGGTGATAAACATCAGCATGTTGGATGGACCGGGGGCTGAAGGAATATCATCTTTCATAATGCCGTCACGGTCGTCTATTCTGGCAATCGCATTGAGTTGAGCATTTTCAGGCAGGGGAATAATTACAGTAGCCGGAAACTGAGTATCAGCCGGTAACTGACCCGTCAACAAAACCAAAACCGATGGCCGATCATAATCGGGCCAAAGCTCGATGGTCAGCGACTCCATGGCCGAAATTTCGTTTTTGGCTTCTCCTTTTTCGGCAGGGATAAGCAGTAAAATAAATAGAAATATTAATATATTGCGTTTCATGAATCACACTCCATATATGTCTTAGGGCTCAGTCAAAATGTAAAGTTATTTTTGAGTGAGCCCTTAACTGATCAGGGTTGTCGGCAAACCTATCTGCCTGCAAATTGAACTTTACCGGTCTGTTTATCCACCAATAATACCCGAATAAGGCTGCCACCGGTTTGGACAATTTTGGCGACGTAATAGCGTCCTTTATTTTCAAGAGGGGCAATTTTGTAATCTTCGAGCATTTGACTGTCCATCTCTTCTTTAATGATAATCCGGGCCGTGCCATCGCTCATACCGTCAAAAAGTTCCTTAATGGCAATTTTATCTCCATCTGTCATAGCACCAGTTTCAGATGTTTGCGTGTCCAATTTATTATCTTCGTATGCCTTTTGAATGAATTCAAGTATTTTTTGTTTAGGTCTCATTGTCTTTTTCCTTTTGATATGTTGCCTTGGATAGTTGAGTTTTTTTGTTCCGGTTATTAATACTATTGTAAATTCGTTCAGCCTGCTGTCGATAAATACGAGCAGGTTAATTTTCAGCTTCCTGCCCGAAGTTCATTTCCCAGTCCATGGCTCTCCATCACTCTTTTCAAACGAAATTATTTTTGATTTCCCTTGTAATAGACATGTATAGCAGAAATTGATATTTTATGCTAATTTAAGGAATTAGCAAATCCTATTGAGAATTCTTCAGTTATCGAGCTGTACTTGTCCAAGTGCTTTTACAGGATCCTTTGCAATTTAAGTTGCGGTATAAATGTACACCCTGATGCCGTCACTCGTCATTCTGTTACAAAACCCCAATTTTCCAGATTGCGGTGTTGGGAATAAACCCTATGATTGTGACAGAGTTTGTTTCATTTTGATAAATTCTTCCTGTGAAACCTCACCCTTTGCAAAACGAGTCTTTAAAACACTCATTGAGTCTTTTTTGTCCTGTAAAGACACGGTTGAATTAGATCCAAGGTTTCTGAACATCTTAATCCCAAAATAGATGAAGAGCAAAATCACAAATCCCCATATCAGTAATGAAAACATTCCGCCGGGAAAGAAAGCGCCTCCCCAACCACCTGAAAATGGTAAAAAATCACAGTTCCACATAACAGTTACTCCTTATAAAATTATTATGAAAGACGGCTTGTTAAATTTAATTGTTACCAACAACCGTGCTGCCATCTTGCTAAAGTTACAAAGCAAAGGGTGTGCCAAGGTTTAAAATAATATTGTAATATATTGTTTTTTTAGAATAAATCGATAAGTCGGGTAAATATAAACATTTACAGAAATTGAAGTGTGGGGGCATTTTGTCCCGGAATCTTGATATCGAAAGCGGTTGACTGTTTAAAAATGCCTCGATTAAATAGAGTATTATTTCAGAGATCTGCCCCGCTAATTCAATTTTTTTTTATGATCAATTAATTGTAAGACGTAGTATCTTTTTTAACATCATTCTTTCCTTTTTGTATCTGTAAATGTTTTGAAGTATTTGAATTGCAGAGGTTAGATTTTTTATTTGACAGTGGAAGGGGAGGTGGGGGAATCCTTCCACTGTCATCCTGCCTGACAACAGGTCTCCAGACTTATGTTGTCATTGATAATTACCAGCAACCGTTACCCATCATTCCCATACCGTATCCGCCCATGTTGCCCCTCATTCCCATTCCGTATCCGCCCATACGCCCGTATCCATAACCGTTAGTGGGCGCCTGCATATTATAAACCCCTGCCTGTGTCCTTAACTGGTCGTTCAGGGTGGCGATGTCACGGCTCAGTTCTGCGGCTCTCTTGGAGTCGGGATTGGTTGAAGCCATTAAAGCATTATACTCACCGTGCTTGGCGGCAAGATCTTGCCTGAGCTGGGATGTATTGGTCATAAATCCCTGGTAATCTCCATTGCCATAATAACCATTCATCTGTCCACCCATGGGGCCACCAAAAAATGCCAATGCTGATGAAGCGACAAAGCCAAAAAAAACGATTGCAATCATTGTAAGCCAAATTTTTTTCATTTTATTAATCTCCTTGCTAAATTTTAATATTGCCAGCAACCATGCTGCGTTCTTGCAAAGGTTATAAAGCAAGGGGTGTGCCAATATCCAAATAAATGCCACAACTAATTGTTTTTTAAAGAAAAAATTGATGAATAAATTTTAATAATAACATTTGTATAGATTTATGTGGTGGGGTTTTTTGTCCCATGTTTTAATATTAAAACCGATTGATTGTTTACAAATGACCCAGTTGGATATATATTAAAAAAGCTTGAAGGTTAAACTATGAGGATATCTTAAAATTTTAATTAATGGTTTGTCATGGTACTAAAAAATAATCAGAACAAAAGAGAGAATATTCAATCTTCTCCATGGATAATTGTTGGTTCGGTTGTGATTTTGTTGATTACGGTTGTTGTATTAGCAGTACAAAATTACAACCGGGAAAAGCAATATATGTCAAAAATTTTAACTGAAAAAGGGGCTGCATTGATAAAAGCTGTGGAGGCTGGAGCCCGAACGGGAATGATGGGGATGATGTGGGGAGAGCGGCAAGTTCAAACATTAATTGAAGAAACAGCCCTGTTAAAGGATGTCTTTTATATTACCATCGTAAGTCAGGATGGCGTTATTATGTCCAGCAGCAAAAAAAACATAATCGGCTCCCGCCTGGCTGACAGGCCTTACTTAAAGCTGCTTGATTCTTCCGACAAAATTAGCTGGAAAATGATTAAGACACAAAGCCTGCAACGATCATTTGAAGTTTACAGGTATTTCAAACCAATATCTAATCGGAAAAACCTGGGGACCAATCGCATGGGCCAAATGATGGGCACAAGCAACGACTGGTGTTCTCCCTGGGGAAAAACTGTTAATGAACAGATCATACTGATTGGTTTAGATCCCCGACCTTTTGAGGATGCGCGCAGACAGGACATTCGCAACACGGTGATTATATCAGGAGTCCTTATTCTTCTAGGATTGGGAGGATTTATCTCCTTGTTCTGGATGCAAAGCTACCGTTCAACCCAAAAGACACTTCAGGATACCAGTGCGATTGCTGATCAGATTGTAACAAGTCTTCCGATAGGGTTGATAGCAACAGACAAAGAGGGGAAAATAGCCTTTTACAACAGCACGTTTGAAAACATCACCGGGCTTGATTTATCAGGGACACAGGGGGAAAATCCGGAAAATATCCTGCCGGGCCTTTTTCATAAACTAAAAGAATCTCTGGATCGCGGAGAATTTATATACGAGAAGGAAATGGAGTGTGAATTTGCTTTGGACCACGTTGTCCCGATCAGCATGAGCGCTTCAAAAATCATTAATGAGCAAGGGCAGTTTGTCGGACAGGTTTTAATCATTCGAGACCTTGGGGAAGTCAGATATCTGCAGGATGAAATCCGTAGCAAAGAAAAACTGGCTGCCGTTGGTGAGCTGGCAGCAGGGGTTGCACATGAAATCCGAAACCCCTTGAGTTCTATCAGGGGCATAGCATCTTATTTCAAAAACAAATTTAATACGGATAAGACTGATATAGAGATGGCAGATGTCATGATTTTGGAAGTAGATCGCCTGAACCGTGTCATAACTGAGTTACTGGAGTTTTCACGCCCGACTGATTTGAAACTTAATACAGCCGATGTTAATTCATTGATCGAACACTCGATCCTGTTAATAGAAAAAGAGGCTGAATCCAAGCATATTGCAATTAAGGCAGATTTGTCCCGGGACAGGCTTTTAGCAAAAATAGACTCGGATCGCTTTACCCAATGCCTTTTGAATTTATATTTGAACGCTCTGCAGGCCATGAAAAAAGGTGGCCGGCTGAGCATTAAAAATTTTTCAGGTAAAGATGATTTGATTTCAATTGAAATCAAAGACAGCGGTTCCGGGATTACAGATAAAGATCTGGGCAAAATATTTGATCCCTATTATACTACCAAAGCAAAAGGCACTGGTTTGGGCCTGGCAATTGTTAATAAAATAATCCAAGCCCATGGAGGGACTATAAAGGTTCGGAGCATACCTGGAAAAGGGACATCTTTTTTTATAAACATTTCTGGAGAAAAAAATCATGAGAGGCTTATATGATTATCCATAAAAATTTTTTTCACATACTCGTTGTTGATGACGATTTAAGCCATTTAAAAACGCTGAAAACGATAATTGCCAGTTGGGGCCACAAGGTTACCGACACAGACGATGGAGCAAAGGCGGTCCTGCTTGTTAAAGAAAGACCCTACGATTTGATTTTAATGGATATTCGAATGGCACAAATGAGTGGGATAGAGGCTTTAACGCAAATTAAGCTCTATAACCCTGCTATTCCGATAATTATCATGACAGCATACTCATCGGTGGATACGGCAGTTAAGGCCTTAAAAGCCGGAGCTTACGATTACCTGACCAAACCGCTTGATTTTGAAGTGGTTAAAATAACGCTTGAAAGAGCGCTGGAACACAATAGCCTTAGAACAGAAAATAAAAACTTACAAGACAAACTGAGTACTCAATTTGAATTAAAAAATATTATCGGAAAAAGCAGTGCCATGAAGGTCTTATTCGATATGCTGATCATGATCGCACCTTCGGAAGCCACTGTTTTAATTACGGGGGAGAGCGGCACCGGCAAGGAGCTGATTGCCAAATCGATACATCACAACAGTAATCGAAGTGACCACCCCCTGATCGTTGTAAACTGTGCAGCCCTGGCAGACACACTTTTGGAATCTGAACTTTTTGGACATGAAAAAGGGGCTTTCACCGGTGCAATTAAACGTCGGGAAGGTTTATTTATGCAGGCTCACAAGGGAACCATCTTTCTGGATGAAATTGGGGAAACCTCACCGACAATGCAGGCTAAACTACTGCGCATCATACAGGAAAGGGAACTTCAAAGAGTTGGCGGCGATGAAACCTTAAGTGTAGATGTCCGTATTCTGGCTGCAACCAACAGAAATCTGGAAAAAGAAGTAGGAAAAAGCAACTTTAGAGAAGATCTGTATTATCGTTTAAATGTTGTAGCATTGAATGTTCCGTCTCTTCGTAACCGCCAGGAAGATATACCCCTGCTGTCGCAATATTTTTTGAAAAAATATGCTGAAAAAAACCGAAGAGATGTTAAAGGAATTTCTCCTCTGGCTATGGATATACTTATCAAACATAAATGGCCGGGAAACGTCAGGGAGCTTGAAAATACTATTGAGCGGGCCGTGGTGTTATTAGCCGATGATCATATTACTGAAAAAGATCTTCCGTCAAATATAACCGAGCCTTATATCGATAAAAATGATTGGGTTGAAAAGCCAATGCCTGTTACAGCGAACAGGCCCCTGGAAGAAATTGAAAAGGAAGCCATTTTGGCAACCCTTGAAGCCACAGGCGGCAACAAGAGTGAAACAGCCAGAAGATTAAAGATTAACAGAAAAACCCTGCATAGAAAATTGAAAGATTATAGTATTGATTAGTCCACATACTGTTATAATCACTGACTGGACAACTTTTCACCCAAACACGGGTTTCGGTCAGTCAGTAACTAAATACCGTTTATGCACCCAGGTAGGCTTTTTTAACCTCCGGATTAACCAACAATTCATCCGCCGGTCCCTCAAGAACCAACGTTCCATTTTCAATGACATACCCTCTTTGGGCAAATTTTAGAGCAAGTCTTGCATTCTGTTCAACCAGCAAAATTGTTGTGCCAAGCTTGTTGATTTCCTTGAGGGCATCAAACATTTCGAGCATAAGAAGCGGAGCAAGCCCCATGGACGGTTCATCCAGAAGCATGATTTTTTTGGCACTCATATATCCGCTTCCAACGGCAAGCATCTGCTGCTCTCCACCGGACATGGTTCCTGCAAGCTGATCTTTTCTTTCTTCTAGTCGAGGAAAAAGATCAAACACCCATTTTTTGTCCTTTTTGATTTGATCGGTGTCTTTTCTTGCAAAACAGGCAAGGATTAAATTTTCAGTCACAGTCAAGTTACCAAAAATTCGTCTGCCTTCGGGCACATGAGATATTCCTAACTTTGAAACCACCTTATCGGTGTTGTATTTTAAAATATCTTCACCGTTAAACTCTAAAATCGATCCGGGTTCGGCCGGTACCATCCTGGAAATAGCCCTAAGCGTCGTACTTTTTCCGGCACCATTTGCTCCTATTATGGTTAGAATTTCACCGGCCTCTACTGAAAAGTCAATCCCGTGGAGAGCCTTGATCTTTCCATAGGAGACTTTTAAATTTTTAACTTTAAGCTGCATCAGGTTAAATCCTCCTTGCCAAGATAAGCTTCGATAACTTCGGGGTTATTCTGTATTTCTTCAGGTGGGCCTTCGGCAATGAGTTCTCCAAATACAAGAGTTTGAATATACTGACACAATTCCATGACAAATTTCATTCTGTGTTCAATAAGGAATATGGCCACCTTAAAATCCTGATGCACCTGTCGGATAATTTTTATCATTTGAATTAGTTCATCCGGTGTCATTCCTGCAGTGGGTTCATCCAAAAATAAAATCTTGGGGTTGGTTGCCATGGCCCTTGCCATTTCAACCCGCCTCTGGGCACCATATGGAAGGTTTGTTACATTTTGATCGGCATGATGTTTAATATCAAACAATTCAAGCAATCGATAAGAATTTTCTTCAACCTGAGTTTCCTGCTCCCGGCATTTACGGGTATTAAAAAATGATCCCATTAACCCATATGACAACTGCGAGTAATGGGCCATTTTTATATGATCTAAAACATTCATATGGCGCCAGAGTGCAAGATTCTGAAATGTTCTTCCAAGACCCTTGGCGGCTATTTCATTTGTTTCAAGACCCTTTATGTTTTGATTTTCAAGGGTGATGGAACCTTCAGTAGGAGTATATACACCCGTAATCAAATTAAATATGGTTGTTTTCCCAGCTCCATTCGGCCCGATAAGACCCGTAATCTGTTGGGGTTTAATATTTAAATTATAATTATGTACAGCACGCAGACCACCAAAATAATGAGTCATTTTATTAACATTGAGTAGGGCTGACATAAGTTAGACTCCTTGTTCTCTTTTGTGTTTGGATCGCAATAGTCTTTTTGCATTAATTTCTTTAAACGAAATCAGACCATAGGGACGGAAAATCATAACAAAAATCAAAATAAGTGGAATAATAATCCATTTAAAGAGTTCAAGCGGTCTTAAAGCTTCACCTAAAATATTGATACTGACAGCACCCACAATAGATCCAACAATAGAGTTGAGTCCGCCAAAGTAGACCATGGCCAAAATTTCAGCAAGTCGGTTGATACTGAACATTCCCGGATTGATATACGCAATCACATGTGCGAAAAGGCCACCGGCAATACCTGCCCAGAATGCACCGAACATAAATGCTGTCATTTTAGTTTTTCGGGTTTTTACCGTCATGGATTCCGAGGCTGCCTCATCATCTCGAACAGCGTTCAATGCTTTTCCCATAATGGAAGTTACAAAATTGTGTATCACCCAGATGCAGATAATGGTCCAGATGAAAATAATAGGTAAAGGCGCATATTCCGGCTGTCCACCCATTCCCCTGGCTCCTCCGATCACATTGAGATTTTCCACTGCACTTTTTACGATGAACATAAAGGCAAGAGAGATAATGGCCAGATAATCCCCCCGGGTTTTAAAGGAGGGTATGGCAACGAGCAATGAGCCAAGTGATGCAGCAATACCACCTGCAATCAGGATAAATGGGAACCCCCAGGGGCCAAGTTCCTGTGGTAAAAGAGCGGTTCCGAACATTTTATCATTGGCAAATAAGAAAAGTGTTAATGCCGATGAAACATACGCTCCAATTGCCATGAAACCGGGATGTGAACAGGAGAATTCCCCCTGGTATCCGTTGATGACATTAATACTGATGGTTAAAATGATGGAAATAAGGGTTAATCGGACAATAATATTTCTGTAATCATTGATGCCGGCCCATAAATGCAGGGTATAGTAAAATAATAATAGGTGAAGAATAACTGAAAACCATAACGGCATTTTTTCAAGTATTGCTGCGACCGGATTGGTAAAAAAAGCGGTTGTTTTTGCAATTAAAAGTATCGGAATAACATATACGATAAGATCATACCCTATAGCACCGGGTATCATCATGGGTTCTTTAAGCATAATCAAAGCACCAAATAAAACCGGTATTTTAGACAATCCCAGATAATATGAGATATAATCATAGCCCCAGAAATACTCGATGGCAACCGCTGTAAGTGTACCCAGCAGCCAACTCAGCATTGGCACAGTTGAAAAAGTGTTTTTGAATTTTTTTGCTATTTCCATTTAGCTTTCCTAATATAGTAACGTTAAAGAATCAAAGTCTGAGCTTTGTGCTGTGTTCCATTCCAAAAAATCCCCTGGGTCTGTAGGTCAGGATGAGAAGAATAATGGAATAGGCGATTAAATCCCTTAATGTTGACGGGAAAATCGTGGCCACAAAAATTTCGATAAATCCTAAAAGATATCCGGCCAGGGCAGCGCCCTTGATAGATCCACGTCCTCCCAGAATGGCTGCCACAAAAGCCTTCCATCCGATGATGACACCCATATACGGATCTAAAATCGGATATGCCTGTCCGTAAAGAATACCGGCAACCGCAGCAAGGCCTGCACCAACCGCAAAGGTAAGTGGTGCTATAACGTTTATGGAAACACCCATCAATGGAACGGCAAGAAAATCATAGGACATGGCACGCATTGCCATACCCCACTTTGTTTTCTGGATAAATGTGTGCAGGGCAAGCATTAACAAAAGTGATATAATTATTATTATCACTTTTACATTCGTTAAATAGATTCCCCAGACCTTGTAAGAGACCGATTCCATTAACGGTGGAAAGCTTAGTCTTTTAGCACCCAGCAAAATTAAAATTCCTGTCTCAAAAATAATACCAATCATAAGGCCTGTAATAGCGGCCGATGCCCGGGGTGCAGATCTTAAGGGTCTGTATCCTGCCACTTCAACAAAAACACCAACCCAGGAAGCCAGAAACATGGTGACAATAACTGTGGCCAGGAAAATAAGAGGACCCGGCAAAAAACCTGCAAACAAAGCTAAAAACAGTGTTGCGATCCCAAAGCCAATGTATGTGCCCACCATAAAAATATCTCCATGGGCAAAGTTAAATAGCATTAAAACACCATATACCATTGAATATCCAATGGATATTACGGCATAAAAACTTCCTCTTTGGAGTGCATTAATCACGTTTTGAAGAATATATTGTACTAATTCTATCAAAGCTTCCATTCACCAACTCCTGTTTTGTTAAGAAATATATGACTGCTGCATGTAAAACATGCAGCAGTCATAAAATTAGTTATTTCTAATAATTTAATATACCTGTTATGGGCAACTGGATTTATAGAATTCATATTCACCGTTATCATTGATTTTAACGATAACAGCACATTTTATAGGATCGCCTTCTTCAGTGAATGTCATGTTTCCTGTAATACCGGCAAAATTTTTAATTTTAGCAAGACTGTCTCGAACTGCGGCCCTGTCTTTTTCAATTCTTCCTGTAATTTTTCCGGAATCCTGAATCGCCTGCTGGGCAAGCTTGAGCGCATCCCATGTAAGGGCTGCAACATCATCAGGGATATATCCGTAATTTTCAGTATACCTGTCAATAAACGCTTTGGTAGCCCCTTTAGCACCGGCAGCGGCATAGTGTGAGGAGAAATAAAGTCCGTAACAGGCTTCGCCGCAAAGCTCAACTGTTTCAGCTGATCCCCAGGAATCTGATCCAACAATGGGTCCTTTCCATCCAAGGTCTTTTGCCTGCTGAACAATTAAAGGGACTTCGTTATAATACTGAGGGGTAAATAGAACCTGGGCACCGGATTTAACAATTTTAGTCAATTGTGAAGAAAAATCCGTGTCTTTTGTTGTAAAACTTTCATAAGCGACAACAGATCCTGCACCATGCTTTTTCTCCCAGGCAGCTTTAAACACTTCAGCTAAACCTTTTGGATAATCAGATGCAACATCATAAAGAACAGCGGCTTTTGTGTATCCAAACTCTTCGGTAATGAAGTTTGCGACAACAGGTCCCTGGAACGGATCAAGAAAACACCCACGAAACACATAGGGCCTGTCCATGGTTGTGGCGGGATTGGTGGACCAGGGGCTGATCATAACCGTTTTGTATTTATTGGCAACTTCACCGGCCGGAACAGCCTGTTTGGATGATTGAGGTCCCACAATGGCAAGAACATCGTCCTGAGTTATCATTTTCATATTTGCTTTAACCGCAGATTCGGCTTTTGACTCATTGTCTTCAATAACAAGTTCTACTTCATACTTTTTGCCACCGACTTCAAGCCCGCCGGCTTTTTCAATGTCTTCAAGCCACAATAACGCAGCATATTTACTGCCTTCACCAACTTTTGGAATATCACCTGTCATTGGTGCGTTAATACCGATTTTAATCACCGTTTTCCTTGCGGAAAAGGCTGGAGAAGAAAATGCCAGAGCAAAAGCCAGGGCCACAATAATTAGTACCGTAATTTTTCGCATGCTACCTCCTAAAATGATAAAATGAAATTCTTACAAAAGCCTCAAATTTCTTTAATTAATTGAGGTAAACCAAAACTGAAAAGTCGTTTTTGTGACAATATTCAACTATTAGAGGCTTGTCAACAATTAATTGCCTAAATCTCAAGGCACTTACAACCCACTTATGCGATTAATTTATATGTAAATCAGGGTTGTAAGTAAAGAAGAAAATACGGGAAGGATAACTATTATATAGGGGGATGTACTTTAAATTCAGTCATCTTGTACAAAAGGGTTTTATAACTGATTTTTAAAATTTTGGATGCCCGGGATCTATTCCAACCGACTTTCTCCAAAACAAAGGTAATCACTTCTTTTTCAACACGATCAGAAGCCAGCTTTTTAATTTTTTTAAGCGAAATATCTTCAAAAAGTTTTTCAGAACTTGTGGACAGATCAACAAATTGTGAAATGATACCGGTACGATCGTTTGCGAATTCAGGATTAATTTGTATCTGATTGCTGTTTGTATTTGTTTCGGTTTGAATCTCCGCTGGAATCATAGGATGTTCTTTTGGCAATTCATCTATAATTTTGGACCATGACCTCAGCACTATTTGTTTTTTAATACAATTTTGAAGTTGACGGACATTACCCGGCCAGGGATAGTTACATAAGATTTCAAGTGTATGGGCATCAGGTTTAGTACCACCGCTTTCCGGATATTCCGACTTATATGTTCTATAATAATACTCGATTAGTGGCGGAATATCCTCTTTTCTTTCACGCAGCGGCGGGATTTCAATTTTTATAATATTGAGCCGGTAAAACAAATCTTCTCTGAATGTTTTATTTCTAATGCTTTCCTCAAGATTATGATTGGTAGCAGCAATTACCCATACATCCGTTTTAAATTCCGTATCAGATCCAAGGGGAGAGAACTCACCGCTTTGGAGGACATGAAGCATCTTTGACTGCAACGAAATAGGCATATCACCAATCTCATCTAAAAACAAAACGCCCTTGTCAGCAGTTTGAAATTTGCCTGGACGTTTACGGTGGGCACCTGTGAACGCCCCTTTCTCGTATCCATACAATTCACTTTCAAGAAGTGTTTCCGGCAATGCTGCACAATTAATTTTAACGAAATTTTTTGAAGATCGAGCTGATTCGGAATATAGGCTTTGTGCGACAACTTCTTTACCTACGCCTGTTTCACCGGTAATCAACACATTCAGACATGTATTGGCTACATGATGGATCAATTCTTTTATTTTTAATATTGATTTACTGACGCCGATTAAAGGTGTTGTCATAATTTCTTTCTTAAATATTACTCGTTGTCATCTTTTGAGTTTAATAATTCAGATACTGTATTTTCAATTTTAAACAGGTCAATCGGTTTAAAAAGTACAACATCTGCTTCAGCCTCGGAAGCAAGTGCTCCCGGCTGATCTCCATATCCTGTCATCGCAATTATTTTCAAATGCGTATATTCTTTTTTTACAATTGAAATCAAACCTACACCGCTGATATTGGGCATTACCAAATCTGTTATAAGACAATCAAAAAAACTGGATTTTTCTCTCAACAATTTCAAGGCAGCAAAACCATCAACTGCCGTTTTTACTTCATAGCCCATTGAATTAAAAAATTCATAAAAGGTTGAGAGGATATCTTCATTGTCATCCACTATCAGAAGTTTTATCGGATCTGCCATTATATACCTCTTAACGTAAATGGGGAAGTGTTTGTCATTTTACTCCATACAACAGATTTGTTTTGCCATGCAACCAAGAAAATCAAAAAATGACAAAATTGTCAACATTATTTTATATACGAAACCATTATATACATAATAAATAGCGTTATAAAGAAAAACCCTGAGCTTTTCGTTATCTTTTGCTTTAAAAATGCAACGAATCCAAGAGTAACTGAAATAAATATCATAAAGGGAAATTCAAAAAAATGAAGACTGCTGTCTATTGTCATTGGGCTTAGAATCCCAACCACCCCCATGACCAGGCAGATATTGAACAAATTGGACCCGACAACATTCCCCACGGAAATATCGCTTTCCCCCTTTGCTGCAGCCACAGCAGATGTTGCAAGCTCAGGCAAAGAGGTACCAAGTGCAACAATGGAAATACCGATAAAGGTCTGTGATAAACCAATACGTTCTGCAATATCTATGGCTTCTTTCACAACGAATTTAGCGCCATAAGCCAGCATGACGATGCCGGAGATAATGAAACAGATATTTTTAAGTATCAAAACCCTGTCAATAAAACTCTTTTTTCTTTTTGAACTGTTTTCTCTGGCAGTTGCAATGCCATAGATCAAAAAAACAGCAAGCAGTGTCAGTAATATAACACCGTCCGTACGACCAATACTGGAATCCATACAAAGAATCCAGAACACAATTGAAATAAATATCATGTAAGGAAGTTCTGTTCTTATTATCCGGTATTGAATCGTAACAGGCTTGATCATGGCACTGATGCCCAGCACCAATGTAATGTTTATCACATTGGAGCCAAGAATATTGCCAAGGGAAATACCACCGGATCCGTTAAACGATGCCACAAGACTGACAAGCAGTTCCGGTGCAGATGTAGCAAAAGAAACAATTGTCAGACCTATGATAACCGGTCTGACAGCGAACATGATTGCTGTTGATGCAGATCCTTCAACGAGAAGAGTTGATCCTGCATATAATAAAACCAATCCGAGCGTCAGTATAATGGCTTGAGTTATCAATAAATTAATCGTCTCTAAATATGTTTTGGTTAAGGTTCTTGCCTAAAAATTAAATTAATATTATAAGGCGTGCATATTATAGCAACAAATAATTTTTATCAATATGATATATTATATATGAAGGAATCCTTAAATGAAACAAAGTATTATCAAAGGCACAGGAATGTATGTTCCGCCTAATGTGATCACAAATCATGATCTTTCAAAGTTCATGGATACATCTGATGAATGGATCAAACAGCGTACCGGTATTGAACAACGCCATTGGATTGATCAAAAAGGGGCAACCGGCTCTGCAGACCTGGGTTTTAAAGCAGCTGAAATTGCTCTTGAGAAAGCAGGATGGACACCTGAAGATTTAGATTTTATCATTTTTGCAACCCTGAGTCCAGACATCATGTTTCCAGGCTCAGGATGCCTTTTGCAGGCAAAATTAGGTTTAAATTCAACCCCGGCCTTGGATATTCGTCAACAATGCACAGGCTTTTTATATGGGATTGCCACAGCAGATGCATATATTAAGGCAGGCATGGCCGATAAAGTGTTGTTGGTCGGAGGAGAAGTCCACTCTTCAGGTCTTGATAAATCCACCAGAGGCCGGGATGTAACCGTCATTTTTGGAGATGGTGCTGCAGCTGTTTGTATTGAAGGCCTTGAAACAGATGAAAAAGTTGGCCTGCTTGCATCCTCTTTACATGCCGACGGAAATCTGGCTGATGCCTTAATGACTGAACTGCCGGCCTCAAGACTGCCAAAACGTTGTCCAAAAGGCCTTCCAACGGATGATCTACGGTATTATCCGGTTATGGACGGCCCTGCAATTTTTAAAAAAGCGGTTCGAATGCTGCCCAGAGTCATTAATGAATCCCTTGAAAAAGCGCAATTAACCTTGGAAGATATTGATCTTATCATCCCGCACCAGGCTAATATGCGAATCAATCAGGCATTGGGACAATTTCTAAAGGTGGATGACAATAAAATTTTCCATAACATTCAAAAATATGGCAATACGACGGCTGCAAGTATCCCCATAGCCCTACATGAGGCAATAGAACAAGAACGCGTTGGAAAGCCTGGTGAGATTGTTCTTTTTGCCGGTTTAGGTGCCGGCCTCACATGGGGAAGTGCAATTTACAAATTCCTATAGCGGCCATGCGTGGCTTGACCTGCAAGCAATTGCGCAAAAAGCAGGAAGTTTTGATACAACATGAAATGTTAAACTGATTTTGAATATTATTTCATATAAAGTTCTTTATTAAATAAAGCATTAAGATAAAATTTTGTTGCCGGGTCAAGACTGTTAAAGTTGTGCCCGGCATCTTTATTTTTAAGGGCGATCTGTTCTCTGATATCAGATGCCGTAACCTTACCTAACTCCACTCCAAACTGGTCAAAGGGATTAATGCCTAAAACAAAGCCTTCATAGACAGTTCGGGCTTCGTAAAAGGCCAAAAGCCTGCCGATACTTTCCGGTGAAAGATCATTGATGAGGATCGTTGATGAGGGTCTATTGCCTTTAAAGCATCTGGATGGCTCCGTGCTCTCTTTTCCAATGGCAAGGGCTTTAGCCTGGGCAATCATATTGGCCCACAACTCCTGGTGATTTGATACCCCTTTTGACATTGCCTGCTCTTTATCATAATTGGGGCACACAACACCGATAAACTCGATGGGGAACGGCCTTCCCTGGTGGGCTAACTGAAAAAAAGAATGCTGCGCATTGGTACCGGGTTCTCCAAATATGAGAACGCCGGTGGGAAAATGGACCACCTCCCCATCTTTAGTGACTCCCTTGCCAAGACTTTCCATATAAAGTTGCTGCACATGGGGGGCAAGCTTTGATAGAGCGCTGCAATAGGGGATAATCGCCTGGGCCGGATACATTAAAAAGTTGGAATTCCAAATACTGATAAGGGCTGCCAATAAAGGGATATTTTTTTCTTCTGACGCATCCAAGGCATGGGTATCCATATCATGGCAACCCTTTAAAAATTGTGTAAAAATATCAAACCCGAATGCAAGACTCAACGGCAATCCCCCAACCGCTGAGGAAACAGAATATCTGCCTCCTATAAAATCAAACATGCGAAAGGCTGCGAGAACCGGATTGGATGGATCATCACCCGGGCTGCCCTTGGCTGTCACAGTTACCAAATGATTTTCCGGATTCAGATTATATTTTTTCATATACCAAAGCGCCTGGTTGAGATTGGCCATGGTTTCCGTGGTTGTATAAGATTTGGAAACAATAACCCACAGGGTGGTTTCGGGGTTTATTGTTTTTATTACCCGGCCAAAATTATCGATATCTACGTTTGGTAAAAAATGAAGACTCATAAACGGTTTCACCGTATCTTTTAATGCGGTATAAACAAACTCACAGCCCAGATAGGAGCCACCGATTCCAATAATAACTGCATCGGTGAACGGTTTACCGGTTGATCCCTTTAATATCTGATTATGAATATTTTTGCTGAATTGTTTTATTTGAATGTTTACCTGGTCAATTAGATCGTAAACATCTATTCCCTCCGGAAAAATTTTTTTTGAACCAAAATGCCTTGTGGCAGTATGCAAAGCCGCTCGATTTTCAGTAAGGTTAACACGTTTTCCCTGCATCATGTTCCTAAACTGCAGCTTGGCTTGTGTTTCTTTGGCAAGAGATACAAGTTCTAAAAAAACAGCTTCATTGATTCGTTGTTTTGAATAATCAAAGAAAAACCCTTTGGATTTTATTGAACAGCTTTTAAAACGTCTCTTCTCATTTATAAGATTTTTTAATTGGAATTTTTTTGAATCAATCTGTTTTGAAAGCGCTTTCAGATTTTTATAGGCAATACGATTGTTTAGGTGTGTCGTCTCCATTATTTACCTCCTGTGAACGTCTCCTTATTGTGATCATTCAGCTAACGGGCATGCGCAGCCTGGCTTCCAAGCAATTGTGCAAAAAAACCGGAAGTTTTGACAAAACATGAAATATTAGACTGATTTTCAATATTATTTCATATAAGCGAACATTGGCGAAAAGCATGGATCACCATACGTCAAACCCTTCTATCGGGTCAAGCCCTGTACTACAATTTACCCATAATAGACCTGGAAAATACCTCAGGGTAAACGCATGTAAATTTTACATGATTTTTAATTCTTTGTTTTACAGGTACTTATGCAAAACGATAATTCCATTTGCGTTTACCGTCAAACCGTAACTACCTGAAATCATGAATATGGAAAAGTTACATGCGTTAGCCCTGGAAAATACCTTGACAATAACCACCAAGGGCTTTTATTTATACGTTCATGGAAAATACGATTGTAAAAACGCTCATAGACAAAGGGGTTCGAATCCCAAATCCGGAATCTATTTATATCAGTCAGGATGTAGATCCCGATAGAATTTCCAACAACAATGTTACCATATATTCCGGGTGCAAAATTATTGGGAAACAGACTTTAATTTCGGACAATTGTCAACTTGGATATGAAGCACCGGTAACGCTTGAAAATACGCTTGTTGGATCAAATACAAAATTAAACGGCGGTTTTTTTAAAGGGGCTGTATTTGCAGGTAATAATTCTTTTGGATCCGGTGCCCATGTCAGAGATGGTACTATATTTGAAGAAGGGGCCAATGCCGCCCATACTGTAGGTTTAAAACAAACAATTTTATTTCCCTTTGTGACACTGGGAAGTCTTATCAATTTTTGTGATTGTTTTATGGCAGGAGGAACGAGCCGTAAAGATCATTCTGAAGTAGGCTCCTCCTATATTCATTTTAATTATACCCCGAATCAGGACAAGGCTACACCTTCCATGATGGGAGATGTCCATCATGGCGTAATGCTTCAATCCGCACCCATTTTTTTAGGCGGGCAGGGGGGGCTTGTGGGTCCTGTAAGAATTGAATACGGATGCATGACGGCAGCCGGTTCAATCATACGAAAAAATGAATTAAAAAAAGACAGACTCTTACTTGGCGGAGGATTCAGAGATATTTCAATGCCAAAACAAGCACATGTATATAAAAACATTTCCCATATTTTTAACAATAATATACATTATATCGCTTCACTAATTGCCTTAAAAGCATGGTACAGGCATGTCCGCCCTCTATTTTCAAAAAATGTTCTTTCAACACACCTGGTGCATGGACTTCAAGATGCCTTAAATGATTGTATTAAGGAAAGAATATCTCGGCTCAATGATTTTTGTGAAAAATTAATACTTTCAAAACAAATTTTATTAAAAAAAATGAAAGGTGCATCGGAAATCATTAAGTCGCATGATAAAGTGCTCGATAGAATTCAATTGGCACTTGAGACGTTTGATATTGAAGGCGAAAATAATACTCTCACATTAAAAAATGCGCTTTTTGTTGAGTGTGTGGATAAAAAAGCATCAAAAATGGACAAAGATTATATTTCAACAATACAATGCCTGACTCCTAAAGAGCAAGAGACCGGTACACAATGGCTGGATACCATAAGGCAGAGTATCCTAAAAAAACTTATCATCTGACAGGAAAAAAAATTTATGGGAAGACTATTTGGAACGGATGGCATCCGAGGGGTTGCCAACCAGCACCCGATTACTTGTGAAGTGGCCCTGAAAACAGGCCGGGCAGTGGGTTTATTTTGCAAAGAAAACGGCTATTCCAAGGTTGTTATCGGCAAAGATACCCGTATTTCAGGAGATATGCTTGAGGCAGCCCTGAGTGCCGGTGTTAATTCCATTGGTATTGACGTGGCTTTAGCAGGGATTATTCCAACGCCGGGGGTAGCCTTTTTATGTCAGGGTATCAAAGATGTCGGTGCCGGGATCGTTATCTCTGCTTCACACAATCCCTATAAGGATAACGGTATAAAAATATTTAAAAACGGCGGTGTAAAGCTGAGTGATGAACAAGAAGCAAAAATAGAGGATTATATACTGGACAATAAAGATGTTCCACGCGGAGGTGTCGGCAAAATCACTATTATTTCAGATAGTTTGCCCAGGTACTCTGACTTTTTGCTGAATGGGTTTCCTTTTAAGAAACTATCAAAAAAACCCAAGCTTGTCATCGATTGTTCCAATGGAGCAGCGTCAAAAATCGGACACCTCGTATTTCACAAACAATTGTTTGATACTTCATTTATCCATAATTCTCCCAATGGAAAAAACATCAATGATAATTGCGGGTCACAACACACTAACGATTTAAAAACAGCAGTTTTAAAAAAGAAAGCGGACATAGGCCTTGCCTTTGACGGCGATGCAGACCGTCTTATTGTCATAGACGAGACTGGTCAAAAAATTACAGGAGACAGAATCCTTGCAATCTGTGCCATATTTGCCCATAAAAGTAAAATATTAAAAAACAATACACTTGTAAGTACAATTATGAGCAATATCGGACTAACTCAAACTCTTGATAATAAAGGCATCACACATATAAAAGCCGATGTAGGAGACCGGAAGGTTCTTGAAGAAATGAAAAAGTCGGGTGCTGTAATTGGCGGCGAAGATTCCGGACATATGATTTTTCTGGATTACCATTCCACAGGAGATGGCATTCTTTCCGCTCTAAGATTAATTGAGGTCATGGTATCAGAAGAACAATCCCTGTCGGAATTGGCTAAAATAATGACCGTATACCCACAAATCTTGATGAATGTTGATATTGACTCGTCAAGACCGGACTATACGGCAATAACGTCAATTGTAGATACAATTAAAGAGGTCGAGGCTGAATTAGGAAATCGGGGCAGGGTGTTGGTGCGTTATTCCGGTACACAACCAATGATACGCGTCATGGTGGAAGGATCTGATCAGGTGCAGATAGAAAATTTTTGCATTCGGATCTGCACCAGTATTAAAGAAAATCTATAAATTAAGCAGGGTGATCATCTTGATTTGATCACCCCGCAAGATATCTCTCTTATAATTTGGCAGACTTTTAAAGCCTAATCTCTGCTGCCGCCAAAGATATAAAGCATCATAATAAACAGGTTTATAAAATCAAGGTATAAAGCGAGCGCTCCCATTAAGGCACCTTTTCGAACCATAGCGCCTGTGGCATTATTTGGCAGGGTCACGGCCATGGTTTTCAATTTTTGCGTATCATAGGCAGTTAATCCAATAAACACGATAACGCCAATATAGGAAATAACCATCTGCATGGCGCTGCTTTGGAGAAACATATTGACAACAGAGGCAACGATAATTCCAATTAACCCCATCATCATAAATCCGCCAAGAGAAGTCAGGTCTTTTTTAGTCACCATTCCGTAAACACTACAGGCCAGGAACGTGACTGAGCATATGACAAAAGTCGATGCTATAGATGTCATGGTATAAGCCAAAAAGATAAAAGACAAGGTAGCGCCGTTTAAAATGGCATACACTACAAAAAGCATGGTCGCGGTTGTGGCTTGTAACTTTTGAATTCTGGCACTAAGAAACCAGACAAAACCCAACTCTGCAATTATCAAGACCCAAAACATACTTCTCATCATTTGATAAAAAGCAGGATTGGAAATCATGGCATTTGCAACTGTATACGACGTTATCGCAGTTAACCCAAGACCAATGGCCATCCAGTTATAGACGCTCCTGATAAAAAAATTTGTTTTTATCTGTACAGCACTTTGTGCAAAAGAAGATTGAACGTTCATTTTTTCCTCCAAGTATGAGTTAAGTTTATTAATCAAGTTAAATTTAATATAACACGGAAGAGGGAGATTTCAAGATTACAATTGGGTAAAGATCCATTTAGCCCACATAAAGCACATTCGTAGTAAAAGTTTACATAATATATATTATCAGACGTTGGCTTTATTGTGATTTTCTAAGGCAACAAATGATACATCCAAACCAATGCCGTACTAACATTTTATTTATAAGATGTTGCTTGGGTTTTTATTTAATTTTATCTGGTGTCTAAATGAAAAATTTTATTGTCTAAACCCGTGGTTTGTTTTATAAATAAAAACTTTGCATTATGGACAAAGAAACAATTAACGATGACCAAAAAAAAGATAAAACATATTTACACTGTTTCAAAGTTAACCAGAGAAATAAAATTTCTTCTGGAAGATGCGTATCCGTTTATATGGATCACTGGTGAAATTTCCAATTTTGTGGTTCCAGCCTCCGGCCATGCTTATTTCACATTAAAAGATAACAAATCCGTTATTCCAAGCGTCCTGTTTAAAAATCAAAAGAACAGTTTAAAATTTTCACCTGAAAGCGGAATGAAAATTTTTGGACTGGCCAGGCTTTCATTGTATGAACCCCGTGGATCCTACCAGCTTATTTTTGAGCATATGGAACCTGAAGGTGCAGGCTCCATTCAGATTGCCTTTGAGCAATTAAAAACCAAATTGTCCCAAAAAGGTTTTTTTGACGAAAAATTTAAAAAAACAATCCCATTTTTACCGGCAAAGATTTGTGTTATCACATCCGGCACCGGCGCAGCTGTTAAAGATATTATTCAAATAAGTCAAAGACGATTTCCAAACTGCAACCTTGATATCCTTCCTGTTAAAGTTCAGGGAGATTATGCATCCGGTGAAATATGTGAAGCATTGCAACTGGCTCAAAACCAATCAATACCGGATGTAATCATTCTTGCACGCGGCGGCGGCTCATTAGAAGATCTTCAAGCGTTTAATTCAGAACAGGTTGCCAAAGCCATTTTCAAATGTACAATCCCCGTTATCACGGGGATTGGTCATGAAACCGATTATACCATTGCAGATTTTGTAGCCGATTTAAGAGCACCGACACCTTCTGCCGCAGCAGAGCTTGCAGTCCCTGATAAACAGCACTTGCTTGATAAGCTAAATAAGCTTAATGATCGCCTTAACACATCTTTAAATCTGAAACTTCAAATTGCAAAAGAAAAAACGCTTGCATTGGCCTTGCGACTAAAAACACCCGAGTTGATTATCTACAATCATCGTTTTTTGTTAGAAGATTATCAATTCAGGTTATCCAATAGAATCAAACATATTTTTGAGTCCAATCAAAAAAAATATAACTGGCTGAATAAATCATTATGCAGCAACAGGCCTGTTCGAAAAATTGATTCGTATAAACAGAACTTAGAGCACTTGATTAGACAACTAACCGATCAGTTTCAAAACAGCCTGCACCAAAACCAAACAGATCTTAAGCAGGCGTCAGCCAGGCTTGAAGCATTAAATCCCCATCAGGTATTAAAACGAGGCTATAGTATATCCAGGACCATTCCAGGCAAAAAACTGATTAAAAATGCCGAAGATGTCCACACACAAGACCGGATTGAAGTTATTCTATCTAATGGTCGCTTGATAACAAAGGTTGAACAAACTCATGGCTAAGAAGAAAACATTTGAGACAGCGTTAAAAGAACTTGAAGATATTGTAAAAGAAATGGAATCCGGTGATCTTTCTCTTGAAGATGCTGTAAAAAAATATGAATTCGGGATCAAGCAATCTAAATTTTGTCTTGACCTTTTAGACAAAACCCAAAAAAAAATAGCAAATCTGACCCAAAAAGATGAGACCAATTAAAAAAGTAACCGGATACAACCAGCCACCACTAGAAAAAGACATATGACGTTTGAATTAAAACAATATTTAACACAGAAACAAGAGTTGATTAACCATCACTTAATCCGGATACTTCAAACCCATAATCCGCAACGTGAACTGGTCATGGCAATGGAACATTCTTTAATGGCCGGTGGCAAAAGACTTCGTCCCATCTTGTGCATGGCTGCGGCACAAGCATGCGCAAAAGATGATATGCCCGCCCTGCCCGTTTCCTGTGCCATTGAAATGATCCACACGTATTCATTAATCCATGATGATCTGCCGGCTATGGATGATGATGATTTAAGACGGGGCGTGCCAACCTGCCATAAAAAATTTTGTGAGGCCACGGCAATTCTTGCCGGTGACGCCCTGTTAACCCATGCATTTTATGTGCTAGCCCAACCTGAAATATATTTTGATATATATCCGGGCATTAAAGCACGCCTTCAATTAGTCGGCAAAGTGGCAACATCTGCTGGTATTTCCGGAATGGTTGAAGGTCAGATGCTGGATATGCAGGCGGATCAAGGTGAAAGCAACCATGATTTAAAACATTTAAAAAGGATACATGAACTTAAAACCGGAAAAATGATTTGTGTCAGTGTCCAAGCCGGTGCAATCAGCATTGGTGCGGATCAACCAACAATTAAAAAACTTGTGACATATGCAGACAAAATCGGCCTTGCCTTTCAGGTTGTCGATGATATTTTAAACATTGAAGGAAACCCTGATATTATGGGTAAAGCCGCAGGCTCGGATGCGCTGAATAACAAAATGACCTTTCCTGCGATTATCGGCCTGGATGCTTCAAAAAAATATGCAAAAGAACTTATTGACAATGCCCTTGAAGCTCTATCAGGATTCCAGAAAAAAGCGGTAGCACCTTTACAGGCAATTGCACATTATATTATCAATCGCGATCACTAACATAATAAAAGGTTAAATTATTTTGAGCCTTCTTGAACAAATTAACACATCAAAAGACATCAAGTCTCTTTCTAGAAATCAGTTACCAAAGCTGGCGTCTGAAATTCGAGAAAGGATAATTGATGTTGTTTCAAAAAATGGCGGGCATCTTGCCTCAAGCCTTGGTGCTGTCGAACTGACACTGGCGATTCATTATGTATTTGATCTGCCGAAAGATACACTCATCTGGGATGTTGGACACCAGTCTTATGCACATAAACTGATTACAGGCCGAAATGCAGCCTTTGATACACTCAGACAACACAAAGGGATCTCAGGGTTTTCCAAAATCAAAGAAAGTCCCTATGACGGGTTTACGGTTGGTCACTCATCAACCTCAATTTCAGCAGGCTTAGGGATTTGTTATGCCAAAAATTTAAATCAGGATGACTCAGATGTTATTTCTGTTATCGGAGACGGATCATTAACAGCGGGACTGGCCTATGAAGGATTAAATCAAACCGGAGATTTAAAACGTAACCTGATTGTCATACTCAATGATAATGATATGTCTATTTCACAAAATGTGGGTGCTCTATCCTCTTTTTTGAGCCGGACTTTTTCCGCCAAATATCTTCAGACCATGAGAAATCAATTTGGTGCGTTTTTAAAATCATTACCGAAAATCGGGGAAGATATTTACAATATTGCCAAACGCTCTGAAGAATCATTTAAAACCTTTATCACTCCGGGTATGCTGTTTGAAGCGTTTAATTTTGATTATTTCGGCCCCATTGACGGTCATAACCTTGATCACTTAATTGATATTTTAAGCAATATTAAAAACCCTTCCGAACCTGTTCTTTTGCATGTCACCACCAAAAAGGGAAAGGATATGAACCAGCTGAAAAAAATCCGGTTTATTTTCATGGGGTCGGCAGCTTTGCTGTAGATACGGGAAAAAGCAATGGGACGTGTTCCCAATTTCCATCCTATACCGATGTGTTTGGTTCTTTAATGGTAAAACTTGGGCACACCCATAAAAACCTGGTGGCCGTCACTGCGGCCATGCCGGAAGGTACAGGCCTGACAGAATTTTCAAAAATATTTCCGGATCGTTTTTTCGATGTAGGGATTGCAGAACAGCATGCGGTTACCTTTTCGGCAGGCTTAGCCTCAAAGGGTGCTAAACCTGTTGTGGCCATTTATTCGACTTTTTTACAAAGGGCCTTTGACCAGATTCTTCATGATGTTTGTATTGATGCCCACCCGGTAATTTTTGCCATTGATCGTGGCGGTATTGTCGGCGAAGACGGACCGACCCATCACGGCCTTTTTGATTTTGCATATCTGCGCTGCATGCCGAATATGGTGATCATGGCACCCAAAGATGAAAATGAACTTTCAAGAATGTTCGTTACAGCTGTCAATCACAATGGTCCTACAGCCATCCGCTACCCCAGAGGTTCAGGGATTGGCGTTGAAATTGAAGATAATCCGCGCCCCATTGAAATTGGTAAAGGCGAGCTTGTTTTTGAGGGAAGCGATCTTCTTATTATTGCCATAGGAAATTCAATCAATGAGACTTTGACAGCGGTTGCTGCATTAAATGAAAAGGGGATCTATCCCTCATTGATTAATGCTCGATTTGTTAAACCTCTGGATAAAAATCTTATTATTGAACATGTTATAAAAACAAAAAAGATCATCACTGTGGAGGAACATGTGCTGGATGGCGGATTTGGCTCGGCTGTTCTTGAAATGTTAATGGATAATAATGTAAAAGATTTTTGTCTTAAACGTATTGGAATCAAGGATACGTTTGTTGAACATGGTCCCCAGTCTATTTTGAGAAAAGATTATGGTGTTGACCACCATGAAATTTTGACGCAAGCCTTGGCTTTTGTTGATAAACCAGCGGATAAACCAGCGGATAAACCAGCGGATAAACCAAGTGAATAAGCACAAAAATAAACCTTTAAAAGCTAAGATGTCAAAGGCTAAGACAAGGATAGACTGTCTTGTTGTTGAAAAGGGATTGGTAAAATCCAGAGAACGCGCCAAGGCGCTAATCATGGCCGGTAAAGTGCTTGTTAATAATATGCCGGTTGATAAGGCCGGTTCCCTGGTTTCAAATGATGCCGATATCATCGTTAAACAGGCTGACAATCCATTTGTCAGCCGGGGGGGATTAAAGCTTGATCAGGCACTGAAAACCTTACCCGTTTCAGTTAAGGATGCAACATGCCTTGATATCGGTGCTTCAACGGGTGGTTTCACAGACTGCCTGTTACAATATGGCGCAAAAAAAATTTTTGCAGTTGATGTAGGTTATGGTCAGCTTGACTGGTCCCTGCGCCAGGATCCAAGAGTAACAGTGATTGAAAGAACCAATATTCGGCATATGTTATACGAACAAATTGATGAAAAAATGGATGTTGTCGTGGCAGATACATCTTTCATCTCTTTAAAAATTGTTATTCCAGCAGCGGAAAAATTCATGCGTGATGATACACTTGTACTTGCTTTGATCAAGCCACAGTTTGAAGCAGGCAAAAAAAATGTTGGCAAGGGCGGTGTTGTTAAGGATCTTGAAGTCAGAAATAGTGTTATTGAAGATATGAAAGCATTCTTTAGTAATCGGGGGTACCGGGTAAACCAGGTTGTCCCCTCTCCTATTTATGGCCCCAAAGGAAACAAAGAGTTTATAATTTCTTTAAATTTTAGAGAAAATTAAAAAAAATAACACTATGAATTTTTATTAAAATTTGATTATTTAAGATTAACTTTTTTATTAACTGTTTAAAGGAGCTGTAATGAGCGAAGACATTAAAACCATGAGAAATGTTGCTCTGGCTGGCCATGGAGGTGCAGGCAAGACTACTCTTGCTGAGGCCATGTTATTTAATGCCGGAGTTACCAACCGTCTTGGAAAGGTTGAAGAGGGAAACACCATAATGGATTTCCAGCCTGAAGAGACCAAGAAACAACAAAGTATCAACACATCATTTATTAAGTATACGCACAACAAGCATACAATTACTTTGATGGATACTCCTGGTGATCAGAACTTCTTCTCAGCTTCTAAAACATGTTTTCCAGTTGCCGATTGTATGGCATTTGTTATCGATGGCGTAGGTGGCCCTTCTGCTATGACTGAAGAGGCTGCAGCATGCGCTTTGGAAAACAATTTACCTGGGTTTGTTATTGTAAACAAACTTGATAGAGAAAGATCTGATTATGCAACATGTACCGATGCATGCAAATCAGCGTTAAAAAAGAAAATCGTTCCTGTTTGTTTCCCTATCGGATCTGAAGATGATTTTAAAGGTTATGTGAATGTTATTACCGGCCAGGCGTTTGAATATGATGCCGACGGAAAGCCGGGTAAAACAGATATCCCGGCGGACATGGCTGATGATATTGAAATGGCCAAAGAAGAATTTGTTGAAAATGTAGCTGAGCTCAATGATGATCTGCTTGAAAAATATCTTGAAGGAGAAGAAATCTCAGAGGATGAGCTTAAAGCTACTTTTAGACAAGGCGTTCTTGATGCAGAATTTTATCCGGCGATCTGTACGTCTGCTACCAAAATGATTGGTATCGATTTAATTCCCAACTTTATTAATGACTACATGCCGTCCCCGGTGGATCGAGGGGATTGGACAGCTCTGGACGCCGATGGCAATGAAGTCGTTATCAGTCCTGATCCGGATGCGGAATTTTGCGGATTTGTTTTTAACACCATTGTTGATCCCTATGCAGGAAGACTTTCCCTGTTCCGCGTGATCTCAGGAACCCTTGGCAAAGAGGGCAATATTGTTAATACAACAAAAGATAAAAAAGAAAGATTTTCACAATTACTTGAAATTGCAGGCAAAGAACAAAAAACAATAACAAGCGCCCTTCCGGGATCTATAGTTGCTGTTGCTAAATTAAAAGATACACTCACAGGAGACACACTCACAGGCGGAAAAGAGATCCGAATCCCGGCACCCGAACCCATGCCGCCGGTTATCTCTTTTGCCATTTCTCCAAAAGAAAAAAGTGATGAAGATAAAATTCACGAGGCTGTCAGAAAGATTCTTGAGGAAGATACAGGACTCATGCTGGAAAGAAATGAAGAAACCAAGCAGACCGTTCTTTCAGGAAGAGGCCTTGTCCACATCGAAGTTACTGCTGAAAAAATCCAGCGCAAATTTAATGTGGGGATGAGTATTGAAACACCTAAAGTCGCCTATAGAGAAACATTCAAGAAAAAAATCCGCGTTCAGGGTAAACATAAAAAACAATCCGGCGGGCATGGCCAGTATGGCGATTGCTGGATCGTTTTAGAACCGCTTAAAAGCGGCTCAGGTTTCGAATTTGTGGATAAAATTGTTGGCGGTGTTATACCCAAAAATTATATCCCTGCTGTTGAGACCGGTGTCAGGGAAGCCTCCCAGAATGGCATCCTTGCAGGATTTCCCTGTGTGGATTTCCGGGTTACAGTCGACTATGGATCTTACCACTCAGTTGATTCATCTGAAATGGCCTTTAAAATGGCAGGAAGCATTGCCTTTAAAAATGCTGCGGTTGATGCTAAACCAACTCTTCTTGAACCCATTATGAAAGTGTCTGTAAAAGTCCCTGAAGACAGTACCGGTGATATCATGGGCGATCTTAACTCCAGACGCGGCAGAGTGCTTGGAATGGATTCCGAAGATGAAAAACAGATCATCAATGCACTGGTTCCCATGTCGGAAATGCTTCGGTATGCACCGGATTTAGGTTCCATGACCGGAGGCAGAGGAACGTTTACCATGGAATTTGAACAATATGATGTTGTTCCCGGTGATATGTCCAAAAAAATAATTGAGAGAGTTAAGGCTGAAAAAGAAGAAGCAAGCTAAGGAACGTACATTAAATAACTTACCCATAATTATTGCTTTTTTCGCCGTCTTCTGCGTTTCTCATTGGGCACATAGCTAGTTTAGCTTCCTCCTCGCGCCTTGAATACGACAAAAACTTCTGCTAATTATGGGCACTTAATTTAATTCCCGTTCCTAAGAAACGGGATTAAAGCAATTTCCGGCCGGTTGGATATTTTTATCTGAACGGCCGGCTTTTTTAAACAAAATTTCGCAAATTGGAAAAATGATAAAATCAAGAACAAATCAATACCATATTGATTAAGGTTGGAGAGATGAATATTGGGTAGAGTTGAATCCCTGTAAAAAATTTACGCCTTATATATCGAAACTTTTGTGCTTAGGCATCTGGAGCTTTGAATGGAGTTTTTGCGAGTCCATCAGAACTTAAATGTGTGATTTTTTCAAAACAGAGTTGACGAATTTCATCAACAGATATGGCGTTTATTTCTTTATAGGGAATCGGCCGGCCAATTTTGACGGTCACCTGTCCCGGATTCAGCTCGAGACACCCCTTGGGATGGAAATCAAAAAGTCCGTTAACACCAAAGGGCAGGATATCCGCACCAACGGATTTGGCCAAATGAAATGGACCTTTTTTAAACTCACCCATCTTGCCGGTTAATGTTCTGTGACCTTCCGGTAAGATGCAGAGATTCATTCCGGTTAAAAGAATATGTCGCGCTTTTTCAAGGCTTTTCATGGCACTTTTAAGGTTATTTCGTTCAATGGGAATACAGCCCCATTTTCGGATCAGATATCCCCATACCGGTATGGAAAAATGATATGCCGCTTCAACACCTGTAAAACACAAAGGAACAGCAGCAGGGATTACAAAAAGATCAAATAAACTTTGGTGATTTCCCATCATTATATAGGTTTTATCGGCATCTATGTTCTTTTGACCCTTCACAACCAGTTTTATTCCCATGATCCGGATAAGAATTTTAAAAAGGTTTCTTGCGACCGCAAAAGTTTTTGGTTTAGGCAAGCTAAATAAACAGATAACAAGCAGACAAAATGAAAAAAGAAAAAAAAAGCTGCCCATCATCCATAATATAATGGAAATTACTTTTTTCACTTAAAATACCTTATCTCAACAAAACATTTAGTTTAAATTGCAATGTTTTGATGCGCTCTCATCAAGCAGAGCACCGAGTTCACCTTCTTTTGAAGGAAAAAATCCCATGGTTTTTTGCCAGACCTCTTCATCTTCCATGCAAAAATACACCAGCAGATCAGGAGCGTAATTTTTAAGATGTGAAACCAGGGTCCTGTAAAGTTGAATTCTCAAGGGTTTAAAATATCTCATCTTATTGTCCAGCCCCAAAATAAATTCCCCATAGCAGATGGTAGAATCAGCAAAGCGTTGCTCAATCACCTGTTTTAAGTTGGGCATGAACCGGAATGTTCCAATACTGATCCAGACAATGCTCCCAGGGTTCACATACTCGAAAATAAGATCAATGACTTTTTTATATTGGTTTTCACAATCCGGATAGATCACCAATGGATCAAAATGAAATGCCAGACGATATCCTTTTGATTCTGCTTTTTTTGCAGCCTCAAGCCGTGCTGTTAAAGATGCAGTCCCAATTTCCTGGGAATGGATAATGTCGGGTGTGTTCAATGACCAGGCCAAAATCGTTTTTCCGTTGTGATCAATATTTAACACAGATTTAATATTAACTGTTTTGGTTTTCAATTCCAAAACACTAGTGTTCTGCTTTGAAAAGGTTTCCACCAAAAATTTAGGCGTCAAACTGATTTTTTCCCAGATCAGCGAATCGGTAAATTCACCCGTCCCGATTCTAAAGGTTTTGTTTAATTTGAATTTTTCTTCCAATACATTTTTAAGACTATCCAATCCGGCAAAATATTGGAGCACGGGTGGATGGAAATAGGCTTGAAGAATACAGTATGAGCAATCCATGGTGCAAAATGTTCCTGTATGCAAAATTGTATAATCACAACAGGTATAGTTTGTCGTCCCAGGGCATTCCCGAATGACTGCGCCCTTGTTGTTGGTGATAAACAGGGTTTGCTTAGCTCTTGATATGGGGTCCATTGCCGCATTGATATACTCATAAACAGGTGTTGCATCCGATACAAACTCAGGATCTATACCCACTTTTGAAATCAGATAATTGATCTCATCATCGTGAACAATGGTTTTCTCGATATAAAGCCTGTTAATTTTCATGCGCTAAAAATATCTTTGAGTTTGAGATCTTGTACTGCTGTCGTCAGTTTATTAAAATGCCGTACAAATTGTTTATAAGTTTTTGCTGTAAAGGAGAATGTAAATTGCTGGGCTTCAAAATTTGGCGGAGGTTCGATTTTTACGGCACGGCCTAGCCCAAGTGAGTTTATTTTTTGCTTAACATCCTGGCGGGCTTTGAAAAGTTCCGGAAACCGCAGTTGGTAAATGCAGTCACGAACCTGCTGTGTTTTTGTAATAAGATCTATATTTTCATCATCTATAATAGTCTCAATTTCACTGGACTGAATAACGCTTTTTAAAGACAGTTTGTCTCTTTTGGAAATTTCCGTTAAATACAGTATCATTTCCAATTGGACACTGGTGGATGCTTTTACCGCGCCCAAAAGCATTAAAAATACCAAAACATCCGGACCGTTAAGTACGGACAATTTTTTTGCAGCTTTAATTGACAGGTGTCCTGACTCAAGAAGAGCCAAACCTTGCGGTTGGAGTTGCCCAATAGCAATCAACTCATCAATATATTTTTGATTGAGTTGGGTATTAAACAAAGTGCCTGATTTGTGAGCGATATGCCCTGCATCCATAAATACGGAAAGTTTAATCAAGCTTTTTATGAGTTCAACCTGGGATAGCTGGTGTTTAAAACAAGCTGCACCAATGGCCAAAACAAGATAATCAATGTATATAGTTTCGGATTTTATAGCTCCCGATCCTATTGCTTTTTGTTTAGATGTCTCAGGATTTATCACCCTTGCTGTGATCGTTAAGGCCTTATTTAAAAGGTGTGCTTTAACCCTGTTGAATCCACTGATAATAATATGTTTATCATGAACCAATAAAAGAACCACTGGATTGACCAGACCAATTTCAAGAATGGATTGAGCAAGCAAAGCTGTATTAGTTTGAGAATGAGATATCCGATATCGGTCATCTGCCAGGTCAATATCAGTCAGGTCGACATCAGATATCTTTAATTCATAAAGCCGTTCAGACATTCTCACCTGTTAATCGTTTATAGATCTCTTTATAGGTGTTTGACGTGGTCTCAATAACATCTTGGGGTAATTTGGGTCCCGGCGATGTCTTGTCCCATCCTGAATCAATGAGCCAGTCCCTGACATATTGTTTGTCAAAACTGTTCTGCCCTCTTCCGGGTTCATAATCGTCAGCAGGCCAGAATCGGGAAGAATCAGGTGTTAGAATTTCGTCTATAAGAATAATCTCTCCATCCAGTAACCCGAATTCAAATTTTGTATCGGCAATGATGATTCCTTTTGTGAGTGCAAATTCAGCGCCTTTTTTATAGATTTCAAGGCTTAAATCCTTCAGTTTTGACGCGATTTTTTCTCCTACTATCTTCACGGCTTCTTCATAACTGATGTTAATATCGTGGTCTCCTACTTCGGCTTTTGTAGAAGGCGTGAACAAAGGAGTTTCAAGTTTATCTGATTCCTTGAGTCCTTTTGGCAGTTGAATTCCGCAAACATGACCATCTTTCTGGTAAGAACTCCAGCCTGATCCTGATATATACCCGCGAACAATGCATTCAATTATTAATGGTTCAGCCTTTTTAACCAGCATGCTCCTTTTTTTTAAAGCATCAGCATAGGATTGGAACTCTTTGGGATAATCACCTGGATCGGTTGTGATAATATGGTTTTTTACAATACTTTCCATTTGCTTAAACCAGAATACGGAAATTTGATTTAAAACTTTGCCCTTATCCGGGATAACATCCGGAAGAACAACATCAAATGCAGACAGCCTGTCAGTGGTCACCATGAGCAATGCATCATCCGTATCAAAAATATCTCTGACTTTGCCTTGTCTGACCAAAGACAGATCATTGAACTTAGTTTTTGGAATGGATACCATATTAATCTCCTTTTATAACATCAAAATATTTTTATATGAAAGAATTGTGTAAAATTATTGAGTTCTTTCATGTTTTTGTCAAAACCTTTGGTTTTTTACGCCTTGCATAAGGGCAACTTTTCACCCCGACATGAGTTTTCGGTCAAGCATTGATTACCAATTTTAAGTGGGCTCTTAATATCACACTATCAATTAATTATCTATTCTTGAAAAAAATTATCCCGGGTAAACGCATGTAAACTTGACATGATTTTTAATTTTTTGTTTTGCAGGTACTTATGCAAAACGATAATTCCATTTTCGTTTACCTTCACACCGTAAGTACCTGAAATCATTAATATGGAAAAGTTACATGCGTTAGTCCTGAGAAATTGTCTTGAGATAAAATGAATACTCTTTTGGTAAATTAATCTTATTATAACTGTCAGATCCGGCTTAAAAGAAACCGAGTCAAATCACCTTTAGTATAAATAATCTTGAGTACAGAGAGGTAGTAGATATATTCTGCATCGGAAATTCTTCTTTGGGCCGTAACCAGTAATGTATTTGCATCCATCATGTCAATGCTGTCAGCCATACCGTATTTAAACTGCATCTGAACTGCATTGTAGTTCTCCTGGGCAGATCTGAGCTCATCTTTTAAATTGAATAAAGTACTTTTTGCCGTTTCAAAATCCAGATAGGATATTCTGGCATCCAGAAGGATCTTTTTTTTCTCAAGTATCAGGGCATTTCTTGCTTTTCTTTCATCGGCAATTGCCTGTCTGATTTCCGCCCGTCTTAACCCCCCGTCAAAAAGAGTGAAAACAAGTTCTCCTGTTACATATTTATCCTCGGATTCGGTTTTAACCTGAATCTGACCGAAATTGTATTCGATTTCTGTTTGCTTGTATCCTGCTTCTAAAGACACTTCAGGCCAATAACTACTTTTGTTGTATTTTATGGTCTTTCTTGCAATTTCAAGATTTTTTTGTGCTTCCTTAATTTCAGGCCGGTTTTTCATTGCATAGGACTCAATGTCCTCCAAAATGCATTGATAGTTGTCAATGTTATTGATTTCTTTTTTTGAAACGGCATAATCGTCCTTGATGTCAACCAGACTCAATAGAGTTGCCTTGGCCTGCAACACATTGTTTTTAGCCCTTACCTGCTCACTAAGAGATTTGGAAAGTTCTGCCTGGGCTCTGTATAGATCGGTTTTGGTAACATTGCCGACACTTAATTTTTCTTTCACTGCATTTCGATGAGTTTCAAGCCTTTTCACATCTGTCTGAGCAATTTCAAGATATCTTTGCGCACTCAAGATATTATAATAAGCTTGGGAGACTTGCAATAGATACTCTGCGCGGACGCTGTCAAGTGAGAATTTTTTACCTTCGATGGATCGCCTGGTCACATCCAGTGCAATCAGTTCTTTTCCGTTCAATGTAAAAGACTGGGTCAACTTTATCCCTTTAGTTAATGAATAAGGTATAGAAGCGTCCTTATTTTGATATTGCGTTAAGCTTCCGTATGATGTTGCCCTTGGCAGCAAAACAGATAATGCACGAACTTTATCCTGTTGTGCAATATATAAATCATCTTCTGCAATTTTAATTGTCTCGCTTTGCTTGCTGGCAATCTGTGTCAACTCATAAAGAGTGTAGGTTGTTTGAGGATATGCAGAAACCCGGGCAAAAAGAATGATGAAAAAGATGAAACACAATTGATTGAGCGTTTTATTCATTTGGTAACCTCGTTTGTTGAAAATCAAAATCCAGTCAACAATATGATCATTTTGTAATCGGCGTCAAGTTTACAAAATATAAAATTAACTTGAGAGTTAAAAAAGGAGGGCTGAGGAAAATTCCAGAACATCCCAACAATGAACAATAATTCAATTTGTTTTCAAAAATATTTTCATTTTTCTGTGCACATAACCCGTTGCATGAAAATGAAAAATTGGATTATTCCGACGCTTAAGGCCCTACAATAATAGTGAATTTACAATGTTTTAAAGGCCAATCCTTGACTTACTTTATTCAATAAAATATTCTTATAGAGTGTAATAATAATTGATATGAATGTCTATAAAAAGGAGAGCTCTATGTACGAAATTATAGCCAACCCTGAAGATTATCAAATTGATCACCTAATCAATGGCACAGGCAATGCTAATATGGAAATTTCAAAAGAAGAAAGAGATAAATGGGCCGGTGAAATTACCAATTTCAGTGAAAGACTGACCGAGTTTGCCAAAAAATCTGAAGCACTCGCAAAAGTACTTGCCGGTTCAGACTCAATTTCTGCCACACCAGCATCATTAAAAACATTAAAAATTCAATTATTTACGATTAATGACGCCTTAAGCTCCGCCCTTAAAATTGCAGATAAACTGGAAGCCGATATCATTAAAAAATAAAGTTGTTTTATCGTCGATAACATAGGATTTAGCGCACCATTTTTTGACGTAATAAATGGTCTGTGAGAACAATCGCCATCATGGCCTCACAGACCTTATTAATTCTTGGAATGGCGCAGATATCATGCCGACCTTCAGTTGAAATTGTTTGTGCAGTCCCATGTTTATCTATTGTATTCTGTGGTTTTGAAATGGATGGGATCGGTTTTACATGCACCCTTGCTATAATATCATCACCATTGGAGATACCGGCTAAAATCCCCCCTGAATGATTGGTCTCAAACCCATTGGTTAAAATCTGATCATTATTCTCATATCCTGTCATTTTAGGTGCATCAATTCCTGCACCGATTTCAACAGCTTTTACAGCACCAATACTCATAAGTGCCTTGGCAATATCAGCATCCAGCTTATCAAACACGGGTTCTCCCAGTCCTGCCGGGACATTGGAAGCCGTTATTTCAACAATTCCGCCAAGAGAATCACCCAAAGCTTTCACAGCAAGAATTTTTTCTTGCATTCTTTTGGCAGCTGCATTGTCAGGGCATTCCAAATCATTTTGAATGGATTCCTTTATGCCTTTTTCAGCACAAATACCACCGATTTCAAGGGTATGACTCTCAATGGTTATCCTATTTTGATCAAGAATCAATTGAGCCACTGCTCCTGCGGCAACACGGGCGGCGGTTTCCCTGGCAGAAGCTCTTCCACCGCCTTTGTAATCACGAATACCGTATTTTGCATCATAGGTGTAATCGCCATGGCCAGGTCTGAAAACAAAAGCAATGCTGTCATATGATTTTGATTTGGCATCTTTATTTTCAATTAAAATCATCAATGGTGTGCCGGTTGTCTTTCCTTCAAATGTGCCGGATACAATATTCGGATGATCGGGTTCTTTTCTTTTGGTACCGGATACACCTTGTCCTGGTTTGCGTTTATCCAAGGCAGTCTGTAAGACAGTCTCATCAATATCTATCCCGGGTGGACACCCTTGAATAACCACTCCGATCGCTTTACCGTGAGATTCACCATAGGTAGTTATTTGAAATGCTTTTCCAAAGTTAGATCCTGACATTTTTCAACCTCCTGCAAATTTTTTTGACACAATGATCCGGCGAGGTTTCGCCGGTATCAATTGTCAGATGATGGGTTTGCTGGTATAACGGCATCCGTGTTTGAATCAAGGCATCTGTCTCTTTTGTTACCTTAAAATCACTCAAGGCAGGTCTTGAATCTTTTGTTTTTGAATCCTTATTTAACCGCTCAACAATAATATTTACATCCGCTGTCAGCCAAATACATATTCCATGGGCTCTCATTATTTTTCGGTTTGCTGCATCAAGCACAATTCCGCCGCCGGTGGAAATTACGGCAGATTCAAAACTAATTGTATCTTTAAGTGTCTTTTTCTCTATTTTTCGAAATTTCTCCCACCCGTATGTTTCAACAATTTTTAAAATGCTCATCCCTGATTCTTGTTGAATAAGCGTGTCTGTATCAAGAAAATCCGTATTAAGACAGGCCGCCAGCTTTTTCCCGATGGTTGTTTTGCCTGTGCATCTGTATCCGATTAGGTAAATTTTCATTTGTTTGTCCAATAATTTATTAAAGCGCATCAAATAATGCCCAATAATTTGGAAATGACTTTTCAACACAGGTTTCTTTTTCAATTTCAATGCCGGGGGTTAGTAATCCCGGGATGGAAAATGCCATGGCAATACGATGATCGTTGAATGTTTCAATGCGGGCGGCCGTATGCTTGCCGCCGGTTATATTAATATAATCGGTTCCCTGTTCTACCTGAATCCCCATCTTTAAAAGCTGGGATGATACAGCATCAATCCTGTCACATTCTTTTTCCCGAAGATGGGCAATGTTTGTGATTTTTGTGGTTCCTTTAGCAAAGCTTGCCACAACCGCAATAGCAGGAACAGCATCCGGCGTATCCGACATATCCACATCCACACCGATAAGTTTTTGTCCGCAAACCCCGATAGAGTTATTTTCAACAAATACCCGGCACCCCATTTTTTCAAGAATACGAATTTGTTTCAAATCCCCCTGCAAAGAGCTTTCACTAATATTTTCCACAAAAATTTTTTTACCCGTCACAGCACCGATGGCCCAAAAGTATCCGGCATTGGAAAGATCCGGCTCAACAAAAAAACTGCTCGGGTGATACACTTGCCCACCGTCTACTTTAAAATGATTTGTTTCAATTTGACGGGACGTGACATTAAACTGTTTCATGATATCCATGGTCAATTGTATATAAGGTGATGAAACAGGATCGGATTCCAGCCGGATATCCAATCCATTTTCCAACAATGCGCCCATCATTAATAAAGAAGACAAATATTGACTGCTTTTGGAACAATCAATGGTTACAGGTCCGCCTTGTCTGCTTTCTCCACGAATATCAACCGGGGGGTTGCCTGTATTGTTTTTTGATCTTGCATGTATATTTAGCAGGTTCAACGCACCAAGCAATTCACCCATTGGGCGTTCACACATTCTTTTATCACCGGTTAATGTGTAGCTTGTATTTCCAAGGGCTGCGATTCCTGCTAAAAGCCGCATGGATGTCCCGGAGTTACCAAGATAAATGTCTTTTTCATATTGTTTTGGATATCCCCCAAACCCTTTCACACAAAACGATCCATCTTCTTGCTGAACAATGGCTGACCCGATATTTCTAAGACATTGGATGGTTAAAAGGATATCTTCACTTTCAAGAAGATTACTTATGGTCGAACGTCCATTGCAAAGTGAGGCACAAATCATCAGTCGATGTGAAATACTTTTTGATCCGGGTACAATCACTGATTGATCGTGGATATTTTTTGGTTTTATCTGTTTCATTTATTTGTCTCCGCTTATCGCAGCTGTCCGCATTAATGCAAGATCCGGGGTTATTCCTGTCCAGAGTTCAAACTGGGCGGCTCCCTGGTAAATGAACATGGACAACCCGTCAATTGTTTTGCATCCTTTTTTTTGTGCTTCCATAAGCAATTGGGTTTTTATCGGATTATACACAATATCCATCACGACCATATCCGAATGCAGGTACTTTGATGGAAATGGTTGCGCTTTTGCTTTTGGGAACATGCCGACACTGGTTGTATTAATAAGGATATCAATGCGATGTTCCCCAATTTCTTTTTCCTTTTTTATTTTCTGATTTTTTTTGGGGGTCATGGAAATAAATTGTCCATTTATTTTGTCGGCAAGAGCCTGGCCGCTTTTTTGGCTGCGGTTTAAAATAATAATATTCCCTTTTTCTTTGAAAATTCCATGGGCGACTGCCTGGGCTGCCCCGCCCGCACCAATGATACAAACCGTCTTGTTCTGGATACCCATGGGCTTTAAAGGCGTAATAGCTGCGGCACAATCTGTATTATATCCATGTAATATCCCGTTCTTGTTTATGACTGTATTGACTGCACCAATTTGCAATGCCTTGTCATCAATGGTGTCAAGTTCTTCCATGACATCAACTTTAAAGGGCAGCGTGATCGATGCACCCTTAATATTTAAGTTCCGCATGGTATTAAGGCCCTTTGAAATATCAGAAATTTCAAAGGCAAGATATACGGCATTCAGTCCTGTTTTCTTAAAACTTGCATTATGGATCAAAGGACTTTTAGAATGGTGAACAGGGTTGCCAAAAATTGCATAAAGTGAGGTATTTGAATCGATCATTGTTAAACCTCCTCTGGTACAAAGGCTGGATAGGACCCTAATATTTTCAGTGACAGAGTAACTTTTTTCATGATCTCTATTGTTTTTACAATCTTTGCTCCAGACTCATTTGTTAAATGTACAATATAGTATCCATTTTCTTCTTGAGAAAGATCGAATGAACTATCCTTAGAAAAAGTAAATGAAGAAATGTTTCTACCGTTTAAATCATATACGCTTACTTCAATTATACCTTCTTGGTTCGCTTCAATTTTGAACACACCACTAGAAGGGTTTGGGGAGATTGAAAATTCTATATTTTTATTTATTTCATCTAGTCCAACTGCAGTGAAATTCTGGTCGTGCGTTATTGCACCTTGGTTATTGATTATCCAATTATTCGGGTCAATTTGACTCAATTGAATCACGTTGCCTAAGTCCGGGATTGAATATTGTTGTGTGTTGTTTGAAATTGGTATACGAATAATGGTGTCGTTTGTACTTTGTCTAGAAAGTCTTAATTCTAGTTCATTTGTGAATAATGGGGTAGAACTAGAAGTTGTTTGATTAATTTCTAATAAGAAATCATTTCCGACCATGTTCCATCGTGCAGAATAAGTTGGGAAACCTTCACCAAAATACCATTCGTTAAATGCGTTGGTTAAATCGACACCTGAAGCATTGGAAAGGTAATCTCGAACAACAATTCCATGGATGGTACTATCCGTAAAATCTGTTTGAATTTGTTTTAAGGTATTGAAGAAAATTTGGTCGTCATTTACGAGAAATCGGAAGGTATGAATAATTGCTGCACCTTTATCGTAACTTAAACGTCCGCTAAAAATCCGACCTTCATTTAAACTATCTAAACACCAAACGCTTCCACCTGGAGAACTTTTTATGTTTGCATGTTTACTGTTCATGTCAGTAGTTGTCTCATTTGGGTACAGGTTTTCTAGCATTAAATAAGAGCTATAGGTTGCAAATCCTTCATTGACCCAAATATCAGCCCAAGAAGCACATGTAACATTGTCTCCCCACCATTGATGACCTAATTCATGAGAAGTTAATCCTTTGTTGAACCAGCCTTGAGTTGTCATTGTTTGATGTTCCATTCCGCCACCTAAGGGTGCCATACAATGCCCGTATTTCTCGTCATCAAAAGGGTAAGAGCCATATAGATTGGCGAATAATTCCATTAAGTC
>JAKIUJ010000215.1 GCA_021647625.1 Desulfobacula sp. | reverse complement strand
CAGTAACCCAAAAATAACCTGCTGCAACGGGAAAAGAAAACTCATGGCCGTGGGGAAAATATTAACCAGGAACCCCAGAATCGTTTTTATCATCTCGGGTATGATGGTCATAAACAGCGCACCGAAAATGGACCCTAAAATACTTCCCATGCCGCCAACAATAATCATTGCCAGGTATCGAACACTTTCCATTAAGGGGAAGTGTTCCGGGGTCACTGTTTTTAAAAAATTCACCCATAAACACCCTGAAATGCCTGCCATAAATGAACTGATGGCAAATGCATACGCTTTATAGCGCAAAAGGTTGATGCCCATGAGTTCAGCTGATATATCCCGATCCCTGATGGCAATGAATGCACGCCCCACCCGGGTTCGAAACAGATTTCGGGCAACAGTGACGCATATAATCACCATGACAAGGGTCAAAAAATAAAATTTAAAATCATTGTCCAGAACATACCCGAAGATTCTTGGCGGCGAAATATTAATTCCCCTGATCCCTCCGGTCACCGATTCCCAATGGACAAACACAAACTCAAGAATCAATTGAGCCGATAAGGTGGCAATGCAGAGATACAGCCCTTTCAAGCGCAATGAAGGCCCACCCACAACGATGCCGAAAAATGCGGCCATTAACCCTGAAAGAGGAAGGCATATAAGAAACGGAACATTAAAACGCGTGGCCAAGATTGCTGCCGTATATCCGCCGACACCGATAAACGCAGCATGACCAAGGGATATTTGCCCTGCAAATCCAGTAAGAATATTCAATCCCACGGCCCCGATAATAGTGATCCCGGCAAGATTTGCCATAAACAGGAGATAATCTCCAGCCACAAAGGGAAAAATTAACAAAAGGATAAATAAAAAAGCCAGCCAGAAGCGGGAGGTGGAATTCACAAAAATGGCCTGGTCTGATGCGTATGTTTCTTTAAAATCTCCAATGTACATGGTTGTTATCCCTTTTAGTTAAAGCCGTTCAAGTTCTTTTGTGCCAAACAGGCCATGGGGTTTGATTAAAAGGATGAAAATCAGAACAACGAAAGGGGCAAGGTCCTTGACCCCTCCATGAAAGTAAGGGTCCAGATAACCTCCTGCCAGATTTTCCACAATTCCTACGATAAACCCGCCAATCACAGCACCGATAATGGAATCAAGCCCGCCAAGGATCACAATGGGAAATATTTTAAGTCCAATATGCCCCAGAGTCGGCTGAACACCACCGATGTTACCAATAATGATTCCCCCCAAAGAAGCGGCAATGGCACCAAATGCCCAGGATATTGTAAACATGGTTTTCACGTTGATCCCCATGGAAAAAGCGGCCATCTGGTCATTGGCTGTAGCCCTCATGGCCACTCCTACTTTGGCATACTTGAACAGGAGAATAAAAGCCACGACAACAACCATAGCCATTAAAAACCCATAAAAAAGATTGGATCTGAGAACAATTTCACCTAAAATAATAGGTTTCCTAGGAAAAAGAGGCGGAAAACTTCTAAAACTCGAACCCCATATAACTTCTGCAATCCCAAGCAGAATTGAGCTTAAGCCGATGGTCACCATGATAATACTGATATTGGGCTGGCCGAGCATATGCCTTAATATAAGACGTTCGACAAGAGCGCCTATCAAGGCTGCACAGACAATAACCAGGGGAATTCCGATAAATGGAGAAAGTTTAAGGTATACCACAAAAGAATAAAAAATATAGGCACCGATCATCATGAGTTCCCCTGTGGCAAAATTGATGATATTGGTGGCCTTATAGATGAGTACAAAACCCAGGGCGATAAGGGCATAAATTCCCCCGACCAAAAAACCGCTTGCAATCAGTTGCAGAAAGATGTCCATTTTTATCCTTTCATTACTATTATAACCAAAGCCTGTAGTTACATTTTTTAGGATTATGTTTTTTTCTGGCCCAGGTATGCTTTAATGACATCCGGGTGTTTTTGTACTTCGCTGGGGGTTCCATGGGTAAGTGCCCGACCAAAATTTAAGACCAGGACCCGGTCTGAAATATCCATTATCATTTTCATATCATGCTCAATGAGAACGATGGTGATGTTATGTTCTTCTTTAATATCCAGAATAAACCGGGCCATGTCTTCGGTTTCTTCGGCATTCATGCCGGCAACAGGTTCATCCATCAAAAGGACCTTGGGGCGCATGGCAAGCGCCCTGGCCAGTTCAACCCGTTTTTGCAGACCATAGGCAAGGGAACTTACCGGCTGCTTTCGAATGGATTCAATCTCAAGGAAATCAATGATATCCGTTTCAATTTTTTTTCGCAGCGCCATCTCTTCTTTATGGGCTGCACCCCAATACCACAAGCCCCCCATTAAACCGGTTTTCAAATGGGAATGGGCACCTAATTTGATATTATCCAATACAGACATGCCGTGATACAGGGCAATATTCTGAAATGTCCTGCCCATCCCAAGCTCCGCTCTTTTGTCTGCCTTAAGATGGTTGATATTTTCACCTTCAAAAAAGACGCTCCCATTTTTGGGGCGATAGAACCCACTGATGATATTCAAGATAGATGTTTTACCGGCCCCGTTGGGTCCGATAATGGCAAATATCTCACCTTTTTCCACCTCAAAAGAAACATCACTCAAGACTTCAAGGCCGCCAAAGGCCAGAGACACATCGTCAATGGAAAGAATATTCATACGATCTCCTTAGCTCGTTTGCTCCCTGCCTGAACAGAGTTAACTAACGTCGTTGAATAACGAAAAATTTCAAACTGATAATCATTTTTAGGAAAATTAAACCCCGGTGTAAATCAGCAAACAAACCAAAACTGTGTGGGGTAATGAACCAATCTTTTGTAGGGAAATGACTTACTATTTTAAGGATAGCGAAAGATTATAGGATTTAAACCAGAGTATCAAATTATGCTCAAGATGGGTTATATATTATTATCGTTAATGGAAAATAAAAAAAGGCAGAGCCATTTCTGACTTTGCCTTTTTGCTACTTCTATAAAAAAATGCTATTATTTTTTTCTTCTACTGACTCCTGAAAAACCTAATAATCCTATGCCGAAAAGAAGCATTGTAGCTGGTTCTGGTACCGGAGCGAGAGCTACAGATATGTTATCTAATGCTGCACCGCCATTATTTCCTGGATCACTGGTGTTTACGTTTCTGAAACTTAGTGATGACTGTAGTGAATCAGCGACAAAGCTGAAAGTCATTGTTGTCCATACCATGTTCGAGCGTGTACCCGTTTGATTGAAAGTAAACAAATGATCTGTTCCTCCATTAATAGCCGCTGCTAATGTTTTGTCGAAGCTAACACCAGGGTTGCCCGCCATATCGAACTCAACTATGTAGGTTTGATTAATAATTGTATCGAATGCTACTGATGCAATGGTTCCATTTTCAGTTCCGGACATGTCAAGGCTTCTGACACCATCAGAGGCATTCCAATATGATGAGTATATCCAATCGATTGATCCGTCTGTTACGGTCCAACCGGTCATAGTTGTGGCACCCGTTTGTAAAGTCAAAAAACTTCCAGTGCTTGTGGTGCCATCTTCAAAACTTCCGTTATTAATTAAATTTGCGCTTGCAGTCCCAACCAGACCAACCCAGAATAATCCCAGGGTCAAACTTATTAAAAAATTTTTCTTCATCTTTTCTGTTCTCCATTTTTTTTATTTATAATTCTTAAATGCAAAAAACGAGCCGTTTTTTTTGTAAAATAGCGTTTTTTTTGAGAAAAAAATGTTACTATTTGTATTTAATTGATATTCTTCAATTTGTTCATTTAATAGCTATTCTTGTATTTTAAATACAAACCAGGTGGATACATAAGAATAAAGATAAGTTTTATACATAATTATGAAAAAAAGTTCACAGTTATGTGTAAAAAAAGAAATAAAAATTATCGATGTTTAATTTTACCTAATACATACGTATCGTTTTTCTGATGTAGTTTGAAAACTTCAAAAGGTGACAGAAAATTATTTTGCAAAAAATCAAGTTAATTGGAGATAATCGTTCTCGGCCTGGAAATACAAAAACAAATTTTCGCAACCGGCTTACCTGGGTTTTTTCTTCTATTTTTTAAACCTGGGGTGAAAATCTAAAGGAAGCGGCTCACTAATTTTGATTTGATCGAAATCAGGATGATTAAAATTGAGTAAATAATTACTTCCATTTGGAACAACTGCACTTGGAACACGAAGGATTGGTTTTTTACTTTCTCTCACCCATCGATCCCCAATTGATTGAGAAATCTTTGAAACCGGCCTTGCATCCCAACCCTCAGTTGGATGAGCATCAAGAACCAGATCCGAATCAAAAGACACCTGTTTCAACCCAGATAACGGCATGCCGAACCAGCTTGCCACTGTGTTTCAAGTTTAACTTATTTTTTATACGTTCTCGGTGGGTACCGATGGTTTTAACGCTGATATTCAAATGTTTTGCGATTTCACCAGATGCAAACCCCTTGCCGATAAACTGAAAAATTTCCATTTCACGATCTGTAAGGTTTTTTAGAGGCGATTCATGCAGGGCAGCCGGCTTTTTTCGAAATTTATTTAAAACATGACTCATGATGGTGCAGCTCACATACAGATTGCCCGAAAGGATCTCTCTTATGGCTTTTACCACAGAGGTCGAGGCCTCCTCTTTCATAATATACCCCTTGGCACCAGCCATGATGCACCGTTCTGCATGAAGAGATTCATCGTGCATGGACAATACCAGGCAGGACATTTTTTTATAGCGTTCACTGATCTGTTTTACAAGATCAATCCCATTGCTGTTTTTCAATGACAAATCCACAATGACCATGTCAGGCATAAGTGTTTTAATAAGGCCACTGGCACTTTGTACATCCTCTGCATCGCCACAGACCATCATGTCTTTTTCACGATTGATCAACTGGGTCATCCCCATGCAGAAGATAGGATGATCCTCAACGATCAATATTTTTATTTGTTCCGATATCATTGCCTGTTTTTTTTATTTCAAGGTTAAGCTCCACTGCCACCCCGCCATTGGTATTTTTTGTAATATCATTCTGTGTAATATCAAGAGACGCACCAATTCTTCCGGCCCTGTAGGTCATGATTTTGAGACCCATTCCACGAGAGAGATGATTCAATTTCATTCCCTGACCGTTGTCTATGACTTTTAATGTTATCTTTTGTTTAAAGATAGTCAAGTCTATGGAAATATTCTTTGCATTGGAATGCCTTGCTGCATTGTGAACCGCCTCATGGGCGATATAATAAATATGCGTTGCCACACTCGTATCAATTATCGATTGATCCATGCTGCAATTAAATACACACTCAATTCCGTACACATCTTTTATATAACTTGCCAACTCCTCCAGGGACAGATCAAATCCGTGATCGGAAAGATTGATCGGGGACAACCCCCGGGACAATTGCCGGGTTTTGGCGATGGTATCTAAAATGAGTTGCCTGATTTTTTCAGCTTCCGCAGTCTCATCAAGGGCTTTGGCTTCAAGATTTTCCATGAGAATTTTTGTCATCACCTCTATGCCCATCAACTGAGGGCACAGATCATCATGGAGGTCCATGGCTATTTTCTGGCGCTCCCGTTCACTGATGTTCAAAATTTCTCTTTCAAGCCGTTTATGCTCTTTGATTTCCAGAGCCAAATCAGCATGATAAATTTCAAGGGTATTCATAAACTTATTAAAAAAGGTGGCCAGTTGTCCGATTTCATCCGTTGAAGTTACTGGCATCCGAACGGTCAGATCCCCGGATGCGCCAAGAGAAAACTGATTCATCAAATGTCTCAAAGGGAGTAAAACAGACCCGTTGATCCAGAAGGAAGTGATAAAGACCAGTGCCAGTATGATAAAAACGGTCAGCAAAATAATATTTCGTATGGTGTTGAGGGGGGCATACATCTCATCAAGATAACTGGAACAGGCAACTATCCAGTCATACTCCGGAATATAGTTGAACAGAACAATTTTTTCCCGAAAGAAAAGTTCCCCTGGATTTTTCCACGAATAAATCAATTTCCCGTTTTTTAACCTGCAGATATCATGAATAAAAAATTGTCCGTCTTTCCCCTTTGCATCAAAATAATTTCCGGAAAGCTCAGGATGAACAATCAGGTTGCCCTTACTGTCGAGAACATATGCATATCCGGTTTTTCCAAAGGAAAGCGCTAAAATGCTGTCCCGAAAATCGGACACATTAATGAGTTCTTTGAATTCCTCCCGATAAGAAGAGGCAGAGATGATCCAGTCCCAGGGTTCAAAATAACTCATGTACAAGGCTTTGGGCTTTTCACGGTCATCTTCCGGGTTCTTCCAGTCATATTCCAGATACCCTTCTTTAACCCTTATCTGCTCCCTTACAAACCATTGGTCTAAAAAATTTTTCCCAACCACCCCGGGTCTTGGATGAACCGGAGCTATGCCATCGCTTCTGACACAATATAGATACCCTGTTTTGCCAATGGTCTGGCTTAAGAGAATCTTTTTGGCCCGTTCTTTTGCCTCTTCTTCTGTTAAAAATCCCTGCTCATACTCTTTATACAAGGACGCAACAATCTGCTTATTTTTTTCCGCCACAGCCCGCAAATGATTTTTAATTGCAGTACCGGCTGTATTTTCCATCATATTGAGAATGGTGGCCGTGGATG
>JAKIUJ010000214.1 GCA_021647625.1 Desulfobacula sp. | reverse complement strand
GATCAGATACAAACTCGGGTTAATCGTTGCAGGATTATCATTCATCATTCTGTCCATGTTTTTAGTGACCTGGTATACCACCACAGCCCAAAAGGCGGATGGACTTGTTATCAACCTGGCGGGCCGCCAGAGAATGCTCTCTCAAAAAATGTCCAAAGAGCTGTTTTTATTTGCAAATCAAAAAGATGCAAAGGTAAAACAAACCTTTAAACTCGCTGCCCAAAACACCATGAAGGTCTTTAATGTCACCTTGTCAGCACTGAAAGATTCCGGCACTGCACCGTTAACATTAGATCTTAACGGAGCAACAGCTGTCTGCCCGAAAGCTGATGAACCTGCATATTCACAATTGGTTAAAGTAGCAGCTCTTTGGGACACATTTTCAACCAACATGGACACGACCCTGTCCGGAACCAAGGATGACAACAAAAGTCTCTATTTCATAAAAGACAACAATATATCCCTCCTTAAAGAGATGAATACAGCTGTTGTTATGCTTCAAAAACTGTCTGAAAAAAAAATTAAACGTCTGATTGTATTTCAAACCTTTGGATTGATTATCGGCATCACGCTCATGATCGCCAGCATTTTTCAAATTGCCGGAATTGTAAAAAAACTGATGCAATCTTCAGATACGGCAAAAGAGCTGGAAAAAGGCGACCTGACCAAGCGATTTGATGTTGCCGGCAAACCAAAGGAAAAATTAGACGAACTGGACTTTTTAGGATACAATTTGAATTCCTTTGCAAAATCACTTCAGGGAAATATCAAACAAATCTCACAGGAAGCCAATACCCTGAACGCCTCGTCCTCTGACATGAATAAAGTGGCAACAGAACTTGCCGGTGATGCAGAAAGCTCTGCTGCAAAAACACTCAGCGTTGCCGGGAATGCAGACAATATGAGTGAGGATATGAACGCTGTGGCGGCGGCCATGGAGGAATTGAGCGCCAACACCCAGCAGATTGCGGAATCCACGTCGCGCATGAGCGACACAAGCAAGAATATTGCACAAAATGCCGATGAAGCCAGTCAAATATCTGATGAAGCAGTAAAACGGGTTGATTCAGCATCATCAAGGGTTGATGATCTGGGCAATGCCGCCAACAAAATCGGCATTGTGTCTGAGACGATCAATGATATCTCAGAACAGACCAATCTGCTGGCCTTAAATGCAACCATTGAAGCAGCCCGGGCTGGAGAAGCAGGAAAAGGATTTGCTGTTGTTGCCAATGAAATAAAAAGCCTGGCAAATCAGACCAACGAAGCCACAGAGAAAATAAAAGAGAATATCAACTGGATACAGGACTCTACGTCTTCCACAGTGGAGGACATTAAAGAAATCGAAAAAATAATTTCCAAGGTTAATATAATTGTAAAAAACATCTCTGTTGCAGTTGAAGAACAAACTGCCACCATCTCTGAGATTGATACCAATGTGTCCGAAGGCGCTGCTGCGGTCCAGGAAGTCAGTGCCAACGTGGCCAACACCTCAGCGGCATCAGTGGATATTGCCCGGGATGTGAATGATGTCAACCGATCCATTTCACAGGTCTCAGCCAACTCAACCCGGATTACGCAAAGCTCTGAACAACTTTCAAAACTGGCTAAAAAATTAAATAAAATGGTGAGTCATTTTACTATTGAATAACAGCCATGCGCAGCTTTGGCCTTTCTCCCAGGGTGTTGTGCAAAAAACCAGAGATTTTGACAAAACATGAAATATTAGAATGACTTTTAAGATTATTTCATATAAAAATTAATGGATATTCCAATTTGATGAAATCAATTTCAATTAAAAAAGGGTTTAAACTGCCGCTGTCCGGCCTGCCCGATATCAGCGCCATTCAATTACCGGAACCTGAAACAATCGCGGTATCCGCCATGGATATTCCCTATATCCGGCCTAAACTTTTGGTAAAACAAGGGGATTTGGTAAAAACAGGCACGTCACTGTTTTGTGACAAAAAAAACAAGTCCATTCTGTATCTTTCACCAGGTACCGGCAGGGTAAAACAAATCCTTTTCGGCCCCCGTCGAAAACTGATAGAAGTGGTGATTGACCTTAATAAAAATCAGGATAAGAATGAAGCGTTTGTAAAGTTTGACACCCTGACACTTAAAACAATTAAAGCAGTACCCCGCACAACCCTCATCAAGCATCTCCAGGATGGCGGTCTGTGGCAGTGTTTCAGGCAATTGCCGGCAAAAGATACGGCAGATGAAAACCTTACGCCTGCCATGATCATTGTCTCATTAAACGGAAATGATCCATTCTCCCCCCACCCCCAGGTGGTGCTGGACAATGAAACCCGCTATTTTGAATTCGGGCTTAAGGTGTTGCAGCAACTGGTAAAAAAAATTGTGGTTACCTGCCGCAAAGACAGCCTGACACGACTGAACGGATGCAAACCATTCATCACCCATGTGGTACCGGATACATACCCGGCCTGGGATCCTGGCACAGTGCTTTATAAATTAAAACGATCTGAAAAAGAAAACAATTCCTGGTGCATATCTGCCGAACACCTGGTGCTTGTGGCAAAACTTTTATTAGACGGCAGATACCCTGTAAAACGGGTGATCACCGTTACACGATCCGATGATAAAAAGCCCCACATCATCACCCGCCAGGGGGCACCTGTAAAAGATTTGATCGGTCAAATGGATACCACTGGAATTATTACAACCGGCAGATTCAACGGCCGCTCAGTTAATCCTGATTCCCATCTTGGTTTTTTTGAAAACACCTTGAATATCATCCACGACAATGACGGGGATGAAATGTTCGGGTTTATACTCCCCGGGCTTTCCAAACCCACTGTTTCCAAAACCTTTCTTTCGTGTCTGACTTCAACACCCAAAGATCTTGACTGCACCATTCACGGTGAAGAAAGGGCCTGCATTAACTGCGGTTACTGCACCAAAATCTGCCCAATAGACCTTGCCCCCAATTTCATCATGAAGGCACTGCACGCAGATGATATTGAAGATGCCCTGGGTTTCGGTCTTTTAGACTGTGTAAGATGCGGCTTATGCTCCTTTACCTGCCCGTCAAAAATTGAATTGACTAAACTCCTGTCCGATGGAATGGACGCTCACTTCAAAGATAAAGAATAGATAATGAATCCGCTGAAGAAATTTTTAAATTCAACTGAAAAACATTTTACAGGATCCGGCAAGCTCAACCGCTTTGAACCGCTGTTTGATGCCACAAAAACATTTTTCTTTTTTCCTTCCCCAAAAGTCAAACACACCCCCTTTGTCCGGGACAACCTGGATTTAAAACGATATATGAGTTTTGTTATCATAGCGCTTTTGCCGGTTCTTATTTTCGGCATGTACAATACAGGACTCCAGTCAGGACTTGCCAAAGGCGAGACCTACACCATCTTCAAATCCCTCTTGACCGGTGCAAGATTCGTTGTGCCCATCATCATCGTGACCTATGCGGTTGGATTTTTCTGGGAAACCGTGTTTGCATCAATCAGGGGACACAAAATCAGCGAAGGATTATTGGTTACAGGCCTGTTATTTCCCTTGACCCTGCCCGCGACCATTCCCTTGTGGCAGGTGGCACTGGGGATCTCTTTCGGGGTGGTCATTGGCAAAGAAGTATTTGGAGGCACTGGTCGTAACATCTTAAACCCGGCGCTCACAGGTCGTGCTTTTTTATATTTTTCCTATCCTGTTTCTTTGTCCGGCAATATCTGGGTTGCAGGCAACCCTGCTGTAGATGGTGTCAGTTCAGCCACAGCCCTGGCTATTGTTGCACGGGAAGGACAAACCATAACATCTGCGCTTTCCGATGCCGGGTTCAGCCTGTATAATCTTTTCTTCGGATTTATCCCGGGTGCTATTGGAGAAACATCTGCCTTTTGCTGTCTTTTAGGCGCTGTCTTTCTTATGATCACACGAATTGCCAACTTTCGAATCATCATCGGTGGAATTTCAGGATTAATTCTCACCTCCCTTGTTTTTTATTTGATTCCCGGCGGCAATGATTCCTGGCTCAACGCCGGTCCTTTATACCACCTTAGTGCCGGTGGCTTTTTATTCGGTATCTCTTTTATGGCCACCGATCCTGTCAGTGCTCCCGGCACCAATCCGGGAAGATGGATATTCGGATTTCTAATCGGATTTTTCACCATAGTCATCCGGGTGGCTAACCCGGCCTTTGTGGAAGGCATCATGCTGTCCATTTTGTTTATGAATGTCTTTTCCCCCCTGCTGGATCATATGGTTATCAGATACACCACATCAAAGAGGATACCCAATGTCTGAAAAAGCCTTTGATAAAAACAGTAAAAAGAATGTAATCCTCTTTGCCCTGTTAACATCTGTGATCTGCAGCGTTCTCATCACCGTTGCCGCAGGCGGTCTAAAGAGTCTCCAGCAGGCCAATATGGAACTGGACAAAAAAGTAAACATCTTAAAGGCTGCCAACCTCATTGGACAAAAAAAACCTGCCAAAGATCAGATAAATAAGCTTTATGACACCCACATCAAAGAAGTTACAGTGGATAGCCAGGGCAACATTACAGACACATACGAACCCGGCTCTTTGCACCTGTATTTTATCCAGGATAATGATTCCTCCAATGCTGGTACGGATGCCAATGCGCAGATACGTGGATATATCCTCCCCATAAATACAAGAGGCCTATGGGGAAAAATACAAGGATATCTTGCCTTTGAAAATGACGGGCAGACCGTTTCAGGCTTCAGCGTTTTCAGCCACTCGGAAACCCCGGGACTGGGTGGTGAAATTGAAAGTAACTGGTTTCAAACCAATTTTAAAGGCAAAAAGATCCTGAACTTCCGGAATGAATTTGTCTCTGTGGGCATTGCCAAGGGCAAGGTAAAAAACATGCCCAAAAATCTTCAAGACCATTATGTGGATGGAATTTCAGGTGCGACACTGACCGGTAAATATCTGTCCGCCGGTATCAAGCAAACCTTAAAAAAATACGATGCCGTCTCCATAACCTTCAGGCAAAAAAATCTTAGAGCCTTGAAAAATGGCCAGGAACAAGGAATCCAGCAATAAGGAACCCAAATATGTCAGAAGAAAACCCAAACTATCTTGAACTTATTACCCGGGGCATCTGGAAAGAAAACCCGGTTGCCTACCAGGTTTTAGGGATCTGTTCAGCCCTTGCTGTTACGGTGAAAATGTCCACCGCCATTGTCATGGGCATAGCACTGACGGTGGTAACGGCCTTTTCAAGCCTTATCATATCATCCATGCGAAAACGCATTCCCTCCAACATAAGAATCATTGTGGAGCTTGCCGTTATCTCATCCCTTGTTATTGTCACAGACCAGGTGCTCAAGGCATTTTTCTATGATATCTCAAAACAGCTCTCAATCTTTGTGGGTCTGATCATCACCAATTGTATCGTATTAGGCAGGGCCGAAGCCTTTGCCCTGGCCAATAAACCTTTTGATTCATTTTTTGACGGTATCGGCAATGGCCTTGGCTACAGTCTGGTTCTTATCACCGTCGCATTTATAAGGGAACTGTTAGGATCAGGAAAATTTTTCGGATTTAATATCATCCCGCAGTTTATATACGATGCCGGCTATCAGAACATGGGGCTGATGGTTCTGGCACCAGGTGCATTTTTTATTATCGGACTTCTGGTCTGGCTGAAAAACAGCCTGCCCGGCATATCCAAGGAAGAAAGGTAGGATATTCATATGGGAGATCTATTCAGCCTGTTCATTAATTCTGTATTTATCGGTAATATCCTGCTGGCCTATTTTCTGGGCATGTGTTCATTTATTGCTGTTTCAAAAAATGTGGAGACCGCAATTGGCCTGGGCTTTGCCGTTATCTTTGTTCTCACGGTGACAAGCCCTGTAAACTGGATTATTTATCATGGGCTTCTAGCACCAGGTGCCCTTTCCTGGATCGGCCAGCCTGATCTTGATTTAAGTTTTTTAAAATTCATCACCTTTATTGCCGTCATCGCCGCCATGGTTCAGGCCGTTGAAATGATCATCGATAAATACTCTCCTTTGCTATATGCCACCCTGGGTGTATTTTTACCCTTAATTGCCGTTAACTGTGCCATACTTGGAACCTCACTTTTTATGGTGGAACGAAACTATACCTTTATTGAATCCATTATCTTTGGTGCAGGCTCAGGCACAGGCTGGATGCTGGCCATTGTGTCCATGTCCGCCATTCGCAACAAGGTTAAATACGCAGATATCCCCAAAGGACTGGACGGATTCGGCATTACCATGATTATTGCGGGCCTCATGGCCATGACATTTATGATGTTCTCGGGTATTACCCTATAACGGCCATGCGCATCTTTGCCTGCAAAAAATTGCGCAAGAAACCAGAGGTTTTGACAAAACATGAAATATTAGACGGATTTTGAAGATTATTTCATATAATAAGGTTAAGGAGCAAAAAAAGTGTTATATCTTTTAAGCATACTGGTTTTTTCAGGCGTGATTTTCATTCTGGTGACTGTACTCCTCTTTGTTGAAGCCAAAGTAACCAGCAAAGGTGAGCATGAAATCTGTATTAACGGAAATAAAGAAGACACCCTCAAAGTTATGGGCACGCCAACCCTTTTATCCGCCCTTTCCCAAAAAGAGATATTTTTACCTTCTGCCTGCGGTGGCTCAGGCTCCTGCGGTATG
>JAKIUJ010000213.1 GCA_021647625.1 Desulfobacula sp. | reverse complement strand
TGTTGCTGCAAAATGCTGAAATCCCCATGTACTATAGTACATTCCGGTTTCAGCATTTCTTGAGCCTTGCATATGGGCAACTTTTCCCCCAAACACGAGTTTTCGGTCAGCCACTAACTATAAAAAAGACGATACAATTAAATTGAACGCCTGATTTTGCAGATAAACTGCAAAATTGGGCGTTTTTGTGTTTTAATTCAGGAGAAGTAAAAATAAAAGAATCATTATTTTAACAGATTGAATATAAAAAATAATTGTGATAAGAATTTTGAATTATGACTCAAATTATCAGTATTGCAAATCAAAAGGGAGGCGTGGGCAAAACAACAACCGCTGTGAATCTTTCCGCAGCCCTTGCCAAAATCGGGAAAAAGGTGTTGCTGGTTGATTGTGATTCCCAGGCAAATGCCACCACCGGCATGGGTATCGACAAACCTTCTCTTAAAATTTCACTCTATCAGGGGCTTATCGGAAAAGCCGGTATAGATGATATTATGCATCCCACGATGATGCCAAAGCTGATGATGATACCTGCAAATACGGACTTGATTGGGTTTGAAATTGAAATGGTAGCTGCGGTTGACAGAGAGAAAAAGCTTAAAAACATTCTAAATAAGGTTGCAGATCGGTTTGACTATATCATTATTGACTGCCCGCCGGCCCTGAGTTTATTAACACTCAATGCATTTACAGCCTCACATTCAGTTTTGATTACCCTTCAAAGTGAATTCTATGCGCTTGAGGGTTTAGGGCAGCTTTTAGATACGATAAAACGAGTCAAATCGTCTTTTAATCCCCAGTTAAAGATCAAGGGGATCCTTTTGACCATGTTTGATAAAAGGACAAATCTTTCTCAAAATGTTGTTGAGGATGCAAGAAAATATTTTAAGGATATGGTGTTCAAAACAAAAATACCCCGGAATGTTAAGCTTGGAGAAGCACCAAGCTATGGATTGCCGGTAATTTTGTATGATAAATTATCACAAGGATCAAAAAGCTATCTCGCTTTTGCAAGGGAACTTCTAAAACGATGATGAAAAAGAAAAAGAAGAACACCGGTCTTGGCCGTGGAATCTCAGCCCTGATTCCTGATTTTGATACACCTGAAAGCAGTCCGGATTTTTTAATGTGCCCCATCAATGACATTGCGCCCAACAGGTATCAGCCAAGAACTATATTCAGCCAGGAAGAACTGGACCGTCTCAAAGAATCCATTGCAGCCCAGGGCATTTTGCAGCCTTTGCTGGTCAGGCACATAGATGACTCCTATGAATTGATCGCAGGGGAAAGAAGGCTTCGGGCGGCAAAGGAAGCCCTCCTGACCCATGTCCCGGTGTTTGTGAAAAATCTGACCAATGAGCAGGTCCTGGAAGTATCCATTATTGAAAATATTCAACGGGAAAACCTGAATGTCCTTGAAGAAGCCGAAGCCTACCATAGGCTGATTAAAGAGTTTGGTTACACCCAGGAAAAAGTGGCCAAAAAAATTGGAAAAAACCGTTCCACCATTGCCAACCTGCTGCGATTGAGAAGTCTTCCCGATGTGATAAAACAAAGTTTGATTGCTGAAAAAATATCCATGGGGCACGCAAGGGCATTATTAGGTGCAGGGTCCCAGGAAAATCAGATTTATCTTTATACGATTGTATTAAAAAAACGATTGTCAGTGCGTGAAACTGAAAAGCTGGTCAATAAGGCCAAAAAAGAACCCCATAAATTAAAAAAGAAATTGTCTGCCGAAGAAAAAAAGATCCTTGATCAGGCCTGTGAATTGATATCGGTCTGTATCCGTTCCAGAGTTAAGATTCAAAAAAGTGGAGACAAAGGCAAAATCGAAATTAATTTTAAATCGAAAAAAGAGTTTCAGCGTCTGGTAGGCCTTCTGAGTAATATTTCATGAAATTTGTTGTAGCGAAAACCGCCGGTTTCTGCATGGGCGTCCGGCGGGCGGTGGATATGGTTCTGGATGCATCCAATCTGTCAGATGACCCGATTTATACCTATGGTCCTTTGATCCACAATCCCCAGGTTTTAGAAATGCTTGAAAAAAAGCAGGTGTTCAAGCTGGATAAAATTCCTGCCAAAGGGGAGGGCATTGTTTTGATCCGGGCCCACGGTGTTCCCCCTGAAGATGAACTTGCCCTTAAAAATGCCGGATTTACTGTGATTGATGCCACCTGTCCCAGGGTTACACGTGTCCAGGTGATTATAGATAAATATGCCAAAGACGGGTATGCCACCATCATTATTGGTGATAAAAAACATCCGGAAGTCGTTGGGTTGTTAGGGTATGCCAAAGGAAACGGATATACTGTAACCGCTCTGGATCAGCTGGATGGCTTGCCGAAATTTGAAAAAGCGGTCGTGGTGGGGCAAACCACACAGGATACTGACTTTTATGCCCAGATAAAATCATGGTGTAAAACAAATGCGCCTCACTACAAAGTGTTTGACACCATTTGCGGGTCAACTGAAAAACGACAGAAAGAGATTCGGGATCTGGCTGCGGAAAGTGATGCTGTGATCGTTGTTGGCGGAAAGCAGAGCGGCAATACAAAACGACTGGCCCAGATTGCGTTCCAGGCCGGCAAACCCGCAGTGCATATTGAAGATGCCTCCCAGATTGATTATAGCATTTTTTCATCGGCAAAAACCGTTGCCATCACAGCGGGTGCCTCTACACCCAATTGGATTATAAAAGAGGCATATCAGAAAATTAAATTCAATTTAAGCAAGCAGCATGCAGGTAAGACGCGTTTGTTTCAATTGCGTGATTTTTTGTTGAAAACAAATATTTTAGCGGCAACGGGTGCCGGGTTTTTAACGTATGCCTGTTCTGCTCTTCAAGGGATTTCAAACGATTTTCAGCATGCCTTAATTGCCATGTTGTACGTGTTGTCCATGCATATCCTAAATAATTTATTTACGGTTAAATCAGATGCTTATAATCATCCGGAACGGGCAGATTTCTATAAACAAAACAGAACTTATCTAAGGCTGTTAGCAGTCCTTTCCGGTGCTGCCGGTCTTTATTTGAGTTACGATACAGGCGTATTGTCATTTGTTATTTTGCTTTTCATGACCCTTTTAGGGCTGTCGTATAATCTGAAAATTTATTCTTTAACACCCAAGCAGGGGCGAATTGTCAAGATCAGGGATATTCCCGGATCAAAAACCCTTTTAATTGTTTTTGCATGGGGAACCGTAACCTGCCTTCTACCGGCTATTGCCAATCAAGCAAGTCCCTGGCTGGTTATGGTTGTTTTTTTGTTTTCCATCGGTCTGGTTTTTTCAAGAACCGCCTTCTTTGATATCCTGGCAATACAGGGTGATCGAATTACCGGAAAGGAAACCCTTCCCATTCTTTTGGGTGAAAAAACAAGTTTTGCCATCATCCAATATGTCCTCATTGGTGAAATCGGGTTGATCCTTTTGACATCTTTAACCGGTTTGTTGCTAAAAACGGCATTACTGCTTGCTTTCATACCCTTTCTTATGCTTTTATTAATAAGATTTTTTAAAAAGGACAGTCTGATATCGGGTGTGCACCGTGAATTGATTATTGAAGTTCTATTTCTTGCCACTGGATTGCTGGCCGTTATTATTTAGTGGCTGACCGAAAACCCGTGTTTGGGCGAAAAGTTGCCCATATGCAAGGTGCAATAAATGTTGAAACCGGAGTGTGCTATAGTACATGAGGATTTCAGGATTTTGCAGCAACGAAGCAGATGGGTGAGTTTTCGTTCAAGCACTATTTAATTTTTTTTTGCATGGAGCGATTATGGCAAATCCAGGCAGTGGTAAACTCAAAATACCACTAATCGGTCTTTTAGCAGTTAAAAATCATTTGATTACAAAGCAGGATTTGCAAACGGCATTATCTATATGTACGAGTGCACCAGACCTTTCTAAAGCCTTAAAAGAGTATTTTTTATTCAAAAAACTTATTTCTTCCCAAAATTTAGATCGGCTTTTTCGTGCCGAAAAAGCCCTTGAACTGCGCCAGAAAGAGTTTAAATTCGGAGCCATTGCTGTCCGAAAAGGCTTTATCAATCAAAGTGTATTAAAACTTGTTTTAGAAGAGCAGCAACAGCAAATGAAGACGAAAAAGCAGGTTCGTCTTATTGGAGATCTGCTCGTGGATGCTGGGATGCTCACTGAAAAGCAAAAAGATTATGTGCTCAAACTGCAAAAAAGGGTGAGAGAGGAAACAGCCAGAAAAAGAGGGAAAGCTAAAAAAGAACCGCCCCAAAACCAGGCGCCAAAAGATGCAGCGCCAAAAGATGCAGCGCCTGGTAATAAAAAACAGCCGGAAACGGTTAAAGATGACCAGGGAACCCGGAATGTTAAGGCTAAGGGTTTAGAAAATGAAAAAAAAGGTGATGAAAACCCGGAAGCCGAACATTCGGAAAACCACTCAAAACTTTTAGAAGCCGAGGTTATTGCGGGTGGCATTCAACTGGAGGTTGCCGGTGATTTTATGGCTGCTTTTTTATCAAAAACCGACTATTTTGATAGCAATATTACGGTTACTGAAATAAAAGAGGCTCTCTTTGAAAAGGGGATTGTTCTCGGCATTGTAAAGGATACCGTTATAGAAGGGTTTATCAGGTCCAGCGGATTTAAAACAAAATCATTTCGAGTGGCAAAAGGCGTTCTGCCAATTAAAGGGAAAGATGCTCGCGTCGAGTTTTTCTTTAACACGGATTATCTAAAAGCCGGCGGTATGACAAAGGATGGAAGCATTGATTTTAAGGAGAGGGGTGAGATTCCACATGTTGAAGAGGGCACTGTGCTTGCTGAAAAAATTCCCCTGGTGGAGGCGAGAAACGGGCATAATATTTACGGTGATGAGATTCCGACCATTCCAGGCAGCGATATTCCTTTTAAATTTGGCAAAGGTGCTAAATTATCAGAAGATGGATTCAAAGTCCTTGCGGCTGTGAAAGGATTTCCCAAGTATGCGTTGTCCGGGCATATTTTTGTTCATGATGTTTACATCTCAGAAGGGGATGTGGATTATGAAACAGGGCATGTCCAATATGATGGCAATGTGGACATTAAAGGCCGTATAAAGGCCGGGTTTCATGTAAGTGGAAACGATATTAAAGCAATTGAGCTGGATGGCGGAACGATTAAGGCAGACGGCGATGTGAGTATTGCCGGCGGGATCAATGAAGGAACCATCTATGCCAAGGGTAACGTCTATGCTAAATTTGTTCACAACTCTGAAGTGGTCTGCATGGGTGATGTGGTGGTTCAAAAAGAGATTGTGGATTCAAATATTGAATGTTCCGGTTGTTGCGTGATTGAAAATGGTAAGCTGATTTCATCACAGGTGACATCCAAAATGGGGACAAGAGCCAAAAATATCGGTACACAGATGGCAGGTCCCAGTACAATTAAAATCGGCCATGATATTTTTACAGAAAAGGAATTAGCAAAGAATAAGGAAAAGATGGATGGTTTGAAAAAACAGATAGACCATCGCTTAGAAAAGAAAGAAAAATTAACCCTGGAAAATTTGAATTTACAAAAACAGATTACAACGCTGGCCCATGTGCAGGACAGGTCACAGTTGGAAGAAAAAGAGGCCCGGTCCAAACTTGCTGAACTGGAAAACAATGGGGCTGATTTAATGGCAATAGAAGAGATCAAACAGAAAATGGATCAGTTGAGAGCAAATGCAGCCAAAGCGGAAGAGAATTTAGACAAATGTTTTGATGAAACCGAAAAAATTGAAGAAATCCTGGAAAATGAAGAGACCAGTCTTAATGGGTTGGAAAAACGAATGGCAGATTTTCAGGATGAAAGAAATAATCTTATCCAGTGGTCAAAGGATAATCCTGGAAATCCGGTTGTGATTGTGGACGGTGCGATTATGCCCGAAACACATATCCGTGGAATGCATTGTGATACCAGGATCTCAGAATTAATTCGCCATGCACGGATCTCGGAAGTTGTATGCAGGTCGGAAGATGGTCAAAGTTTGAATATATATGAAATGCAGATCGGCAACATTTGATGACGTCGCAAAAAGTACGATCTACGGCGTTGTAGGTTTTTGACAGGCACTCGACATACTATACGTATTGTCGAGCCCCTGTCAAAAACCTACGCCTTGTATATCAAACTTTTATGCTTCGCCATCGGAGCTTTAACCATCGGAGCTTTAACCATCGGAGCTTTAACCATCGGAGCTTTAACCATCGGAGCTTTAACCATCGGAGCTTTAACCATCGGAGCTTTAACCATCGGATTTGATCTGGGATATTTGATTGTTTAAGGATTCAATTTGCTTGTCTTTTTTTTGCCATATTACATTCAGCCAGTTAAAAACATGCGCTTTATACGCAGGGTCACTAAAATAATCCCCTGCCAGGGCATCGGTAATCGGTAATACGTCAATATTGACGATGATCTTTTTCACCCTTCCGCAACTATAGTCCCAAAACGTTGGGATTCTTTCCGGATAAACAATGGTAATATCAATAATTTGGTTTAGATATTCTCCCATGGCGCTCATCACAAAAGCAACCCCGCCTGCCTTTGGTTTTAAAAGATGGTGAAACGGACTGTTCTGGGTGTTTCTTTTTTGGACGGTAAACCGGGTTCCTTCAACAAAATTCATAATAGAGACCGGCGTTGTTTTAAATTTTTGACACGCTTTTTTTGTGCTTTCAATATCTTTTCCCTTGAGCTTGGGATTGGCTCGCAGCTGTTT
>JAKIUJ010000212.1 GCA_021647625.1 Desulfobacula sp. | reverse complement strand
AGTTGAGTCGCCTATCCGGGTAGGCGTGAAAACTAAGGCATATCTGGCATATACCGAGTTTACACAACGCAGTCGGATAGGATGAATCGGCTTCCAAAATGTAAAGTTATTTTTGAGTGGGCCCTTAAACTTCAAGTTCCTTTTTCAGCCAATCCCTGACATTCCCTTCCACGGCATATACCCCTTTATATTTACCGATCCCGTTCAGGAACTCTGTTTCAAGATTTTTTGGAAGCCTGAAGGTTCCCAAATCTTCTGAATCAAACCCCCTTCGGCGAACCAGGGTTAAAATGGGCGGTTTTTTCCAGGTATTAATGACAAAGTAGACGGTCTCATTGTCATTATCCCGTGAATTATAATATTTTTGTGATCTTAAGGGGCCCCATTCAAGATGAAGAGCAATGGCCTCTTCTGGTGTCATTTCCCAATCCACGGAATTAACCAGATTAAAATCGTTTTTTATTTCATTCAATCTCATACGGTCCTCCGGATATTTTTAATTATTCCACATTACACAATAGAGCAAATGGCATGCCAATGGCGTAAAATTCGTTGGAGATGGCTTTAAATATGGGTACTGAAAGAATGATACGGAATATTTTTTTGGATATTACGATTACTCCGGACCAGACAAGACAGATCATTGAGACACAACTGGCGAGACATAATTGTCCCGCCTGTTGTCTTTGTCATTCCTACCAGTTCTTATACAGCAATTCAAAATAGCCGGTGGGTTTTACACATGCCGGGCATTTTTCTGGTGCTGCTTTTCCTGTGTGGAGGTATCCGCAACTCAAACACCGCCAGACCTTTTCTTCCGGCTTTTCAAAGACCTGGTCGAATTTAATATTCTGAGCCAGTTCAAGGTAGAGCTGTTCATGGTGCTTTTCAGATACAATTATATTATTAAACGTATCGGCAGCTCGTTCAAACCCCTCCTCTTCTGCTTCCTTTGCAAACCTTTCATACATATCTTCACTGACATATTTTTCCAGGGCTGCGGCCGATAGCAGATTGGCATGGGTATCCTTGATCACACCTGTGGGAAACATCCAGTTAATTCCGAGTTCACCACTATTAAAAAATTTAAAAAAAACCAGGGCATGTTCATATTCCTGATCCGCTGTTTCATCAAATATTTTTGCAATATGGAAAAATCCATCATCCCGGGCTTTGGTGGCAAAAAAGTTATACCGTGTTCTGGCCTGGGTTTCAGCTGCAAAAGAGGTATGAAGATTCACTGCTGTACTACTTTCTCTGAACTTTATCATAAATACCCTACCCCACTATTCTTCAATTTCAATCGCATCTGCACCGCACTCTTTTGCTGCCTGACGAACCTTATCTTTAAAGTGGTCCGGAATATCATCCACTTTAAGCGTGGATTTGAGTTGATCTTCATCATACTCAAATATTTCAGGACATAAATCGTTACAGTTTCTGTCGCCCATACACATTTTGGTAATAGTTACTTTCATCATCAATTCCTTTCTTTAATAGTTGGGTTATTTGGGTCTTACTCTCTTGTTCTTAGGAACGTACATTAAATTAAGTACCCATAATTATTGCTTTTTTCGCCGTCTTCTGCGTTTCTCGTTGGGCACATAGCTAGTTAGTGCATCAAGGCCTCTCTCTATCTAATTCCGCATCCATGTATGATACTTCTCCACCCACGCCAGCAATCTTTCAGGTGCATGGTTCTTTTTCCACAATCCGGCTGCATATTTATTAGCTTCGGCCATTGTCGGATAAATATGAATGGTTCCCAAAATCTTGTTCAATCCTAAACCATACTTCATGGCAAGAACGAACTCAGCGATAACATCTGCCGCATGATTGCCCACAATGGTGACGCCTAAAATTTTATCTTTTCCCGGCACCGTCAAAACCTTAACAAACCCATGGTCTTCGGAATCTGCAATGGCACGATCCAGATCATCTATCCCATACTTTACCATTTCATATTCAATACCGGCAATTTTTGCATCTATTTCATTTAAACCAACACGCGCCACTTCAGGATCGGTATAGGTTGCCCAGGGGATGACGCTGTAATCAACCCTGAATTTTTTAAATTTTCCAAACAAGGCATTTACCGTGGCATACCAGGATTCATGTGAGGCTGTGTGGGTGAACTGATATCGGCCGTGGACATCACCACAGCAATAAATATTGGGAAAATTGGTCTGCAAAAAATCATTGGTATTCAGCCTGCGTTCATCTGTAAGTTCAACACCCAGCTCTTCCAATCCAAAGCCTTTGATATTCGGGGTTCTGCCCAGAGCGATGAGCATTTCATCAAAGGGAATATGCACCTTTTCTCCACCATGGTCACAAACAAGAAACTTTTCTTCCCCCCTGGTTTCTATATTGGCCCCTAAACTGGTTTCAACCGATTCGGCAGCGTGCCCGGTCAATACATCTATCCCTTCAGCCTGGAACCGATCTTTAACCGCCTTTGCCGCATCCGGATCTTCTTTTTTCATTATCTGGGAACCCCGCTGGACAATTATCACTTGCGACCCCAGTCTTGAAAAAGCCTGGGAAAGTTCACAGCCTATGGGGCCTGCACCCAGAACAACCAGTCGTCTGGGAAGTTTTCGGATATCCCAAATCGTATCCGAGGTATAATAATTGATTTTATCCAACCCGGCCAGGTTGGGAATAATGGGTCTTGCACCCGTAGCCACAATGATGTTTTTCGCTGTGATTTTTTTATTGTTCACTTCAACTTCAAACGGAGACAGAATTTTTGCCCGCCCTTTGATACAATCCACCCCCATGCCGGTATATCTCTGTACTGAATCATGGGGTTCAATCTGTTTAATAATTGAATGGACTCTATCCATGACCTTTTCAAAATTAAATTCTATTGATCCTGAATCAAATCCGAAATCCTTTACACGTTTTACATGGGAGATCAATTTTGCACTGGCAATCAGGGATTTGCTTGGCACACACCCTGTGTTCAGGCAATCTCCGCCCATTTTGTACGCTTCAATCAGTACGACTTTGGCTTTTACGGTTGAAGCGATGTAGGAGGAGACCAATCCTGCCGCACCCGCACCAATGACCGCTATATTGTAATCAAAGGATGCGGGTTTTTTAAAATGTGCATACACCTTTTGCTGTCGCATATAGTCAGTAATACGTTTGGCAACAATCGGAAATATACCCAAAAGTGCAAACGAAATTATAATATTGGGACCAAGTATACCGGCGGATGATTCCAATTTGGCAAGCTGGGTGCCAGCATTAACAAAGACAAGCGTTCCGGGCAGCATACCAGCCTGACTGACCGGATAAAACACAAGGGCTCGCACCTTTGTCAGCCCCATCAAAAGATTGATAACAAAAAAAGGGAAAACCGGCACAAGTCTCAGAGAAAACAAGTAAAAGCCGCCTTCCTTTTCTACGCCCCGGTTAATGGCGGTTAATTTTGATCCAAATTTATTTTGTACCCAGTCCCGAAACAGATATCTTGAAACAAGAAAAGCAAAGGTGGCACCAATGGTGCTTGCAAAAGAGACAATTATGGTGCCGGTAAAAAGCCCGAATAAAGCCCCCCCTGCTAAAGTCATGATAACAGCTCCTGGCAGGGATAATGCGGTAACCAGCACATACGCCGCAAAATAAACAGCCATGGTTGCCATCTTATGGTCAACATAAAATTCTTTAAAAATTTCCAACCGGGATTTCAAGGCGGTAAAAGACAAATACTGACCCAGATCAAACACAAAAAATAAAACGACCAGCAGCCCGATACCACTTAAAAGCAGAACCCTGAATCCAAGACCTTTTTTCATATTTTTCCTTACAATTTCTTTTCAATTACCTGAAATTTTTTCATGAATTTTCGATCAATATAATTTTTTATAATAAAGGCAATCCTGCCGTCAAACACCAACCCTCTTTTTTTCAACACGCCAATACCGTGACCCAGATTAAAAATCATAAGATAGTCAGGACCTGGATTAAAGGGTTTTAGCGGCTCCCCCTCAAGGATGGCTGAGAGGTTATGAAGCAATACGGGATTTTGACGCACGGCATAAACACCCACTTTATCCAGGGGCTGGTCTTTATAATAAATACAATCACCACCGCCAAAAATTAGAGGGTATTTGATTGACTGAAGGTATTTATTGACGATGAGTCCTTTGTCCGGTCCAACAGGTAGCCATGAATCCTCAAAAATACGCGAGGGCTTCACGCCCTGTGCCATAAAAATAAAATCTGTGGCAAACGCTTTTTGGGTTTCAAGGAGGATGGTATCCCGTGTTACTTCTTTAACATAGCCTGTTTCATTTATGGTTATTCCTCTTTTAGAAAGAATGCTCCGAACCCGTTTTCTAACAGTTTCAGGGAAACGGGCCATAAACTTTTTACCGGCGAAAATTTGAATATCCGGCATATGGCCCCTTATTTTTGTTGCCAGTTGCCAGACATTACCGGCAATTTCCGCTGAGGATGGCCCCCCACCCACAATGCTGAGGGAAATCTTTTTTTGCACAAAAATGTCTTTTAATTTTTCCGAAGCTTCCATGAGCCGCTCAATGGGTTTTACCGAATAAATATTACCCGCACCTTTGAGACTTTCCTTTATGGGAACAAAACTGCCTGCATTAAACGACAGAGCATCATAGTCAAAGGTGTGCCCGGATTCCGTGTATACCAGGCATTTATCCGCATCAATTTTATTAACATGATCTTTTACAAATATACCGCCCTGTTTTTGGACCACATCCTTTGTGGCAAACCGGATATCATCCGGTGTGTATGTTCCACCCAGCATTCCAGGCCCCATCCCGGAATAATAATGATAAAAAGAGGGCCCGATGACCGTGACCTTAATCCCTTTCTCGATAAATCGAGAAATATTTTCTAAAATCATCATATGGGCATGCCCGCCACCCACCAGAACAAGTTGTTTTCTCATATCACGCTCTCTTTTTTATAGACGGACCAATTTATAGACTGTCCAAAAGCTTACCCAGACTTGCCAGGTGAGCCTTTTCTTCATTGGCGATTTGATTAATAATCTTTTGCGAGTCCTTATCATCAATCTTTCCCGATACCCGCTGATACAAATCAAGAGCCTGGGCTTCTATGGACATGGCAAGGGAAATAACATCTGCCTCAGAGTCCAGATCCGACTTGAACAGGCCCAGATACTCATTGGTGGACAATCCTCCTTCAAGGGCCTTTTTCTCAACCATGTCCTCAAACGATTGCTTATCCACATCCTCCCCGCTAATGTCAGTGTACGCCAGATAAATAGACATCTGGTGTTTGACTTCAATATCGGCAAGCTTTCCAAAAAGATCTTTCACAGAAAATTTAACCGCTTTTTCTTCCATATCCACATAAAATTCACGCAGGCCCTGCTCAAGCGAATACGCGACCTTTAACACATCTTTGCAAGATTCCTTTCCGCTGAAAAGATCCAGCCCAAGATCCTGGGGACCAATGGCTGTTTTTGATTTCCAGGCCTTTATGCCACCGGAAACATTGAAAACCTTTTTAAACCCTTTTCCGGACAGCATCTGCGCAGCAACACGGCTGCGGCCACCAATGGCTCAATAGACCAGGGTTGGTTTTTCAGGGTCCAGCTCACTTAAACGTTCATCCAACGTGGGCAATGGAATCAGGGTTGCACCCGGAATATGGCTTTGCCTGTATTCAGAGGGCTGTCTGACATCAAGGATGGTTATCTGATCGCCTGGATGTTGGGCAATATAGGACTCTGCCTCGTCATAATCCAAAGATTTAGCCGGTGTGAAAAACTGCATCCACTTCATCTAATCATCTCCTTTTTTTTAATTTGCACCAATATACGGCGCACACCCGAATAGCTTCACCAATGACATATTTTAAATATTTACAACGACATGAAATGGGCTATCCCAAGCATTTAAAATTTTGAGAGGCGGCACCGCAAACCGGGCACCGCCAGTCTTCGGGAAGATCTTCAAACCTGGTTCCCGCAGCGACTTTAGTTTTCCTGTTTTTTTTATCCGGATTATAGATAAAACCGCAATTGGCTACCTGACACTGATACATATCCTTGGGTTCTGCCATTTTGAATTCCTTTCTTTTACATTTTCTTTTTTTGAATAAAAAAACAATCAGCCATTAATTATCCGGCTTATTCTTTATCTGCGGATCATTGGAGCCGCCTGCGCAATCCGGCGTATAGCAGGAATTGTCAACAAATGCACATTCTTCTTTACAGGACGGACATTTTTCAGGCGGGGTATCGGCTTCCATGTTGTAACCACATTTTTCACACATCCAGCTTGTCATACTTTGCCTCCTCTTTGATTTTTTTTAAACTTTTGTCGGATGGCGTGAACCACCCACCATATATTCAGATTGTCAACTTCAAACACATACAAAAACCATGCCATTATATGGGCTAACGCATGTAATTTTTCCATATTAATGATTTCAGGTAGTTACGGTTTGAAGGTAAACGCAAATGAAAATCTTGTTTTGCATAAGTACCTGTAGCTTAAAATTCATGCCAAGTTTACATGCGTTTACCCTGTGCCATTGTTTTTTTCTATGGAAATTTACCTCAATTAATTCTATATCAAAACAGATTGCTGCTAAAAAACGAACTTTTTTCACCGGGAGCCGGATTAGGATCCAGACCAATGCCGAATAGCCAGAACACTGATCTTTATACCACAAAATCTCTGTCGGAGAAAATAAATTCCCCCTTAAAGAAA
>JAKIUJ010000211.1 GCA_021647625.1 Desulfobacula sp. | reverse complement strand
CAGGAGTGGTTCATATCGTGGAACGAATATGAAGCAAAATGTTTTAATTCTTTGCTATATGTAATTTCAATCATTTGTCTTTGTGAATAGACACCCCGTATCTGGTCTTTTCCTATGCTGAACATTATATGGAGCCTCTCACCTAAGGGCTGTAGAAATCTTATCATTTCCTGGTATTCATATATCATTGCCACATTGTGTGGAAGATACAGGATGGTCCGGTCACTGGGTATTGAATATTCATTCCTGTAGTGGTAACACGCCTTTGCGCCGTTTAGGTTGAAACTTGTGGACACCGAAGAGAAAATAGATGCTTCATATAACGGAAGAAGCCAGATATTATTGTGGGGTAGTTGTTTCCTTAAATAATCATAACTCTCATAAGATCTGGTAATTATTCCATTGGGTAACGAAGGTGCTAAGGTCCATCTTGTATCAAGGGGCAAAAGCTCATAGCCTAAGACGGGGATTTGGTTTTGATTGGCCCAGAGAATGGCGGATTGAAATATTCTTTCCTCCATTTCCGATGAGCCAAGTGGCGTTGGTACCTGAATAATTAACCCACAGGTATTATTGTCTATAGGAATTTCAAGGGTTGTCTGGATAGCATTTCCACCACCAAGATCATCCAAAAGAAGTGTGTCGGAAAATAATAAACCATCAGTAAAACTTTTTTTTCTTAAAGCGTTTTTCTTTGCTATGTATGCCTGATACGAATCAGTCACTGTTCGGGTGATGGTTTTAAACGTAACAGGGTTTAAGGATTTTATATTCTCAATGATATCCAAAGAAGTTTCGGGGACCATAAACAAAAGCTCGATATACGGTTCCACTCTTTTGTGGAGTGTTTGAAGGAAATCTGTAATAATTGGTGTTAGTTGATTGGATTGAATTAGCCAGATTATCTTTTTTTTCATATTAAATCTCAATGACCTGTAGCAAAAAATGATTTAAATCATAAAATTCAGGTACAATAATTATTAAACTATAATTTTATTTGCCTGCATTATCAACCGATGATATATGGAAACTGTTTATTTATATAGTATAACAAACAAAAAAAGTTAAGTTTTTTCAATATGAAATCAAATACTGAAGATAAAAAATATTTTCTTCCATATGGCAGGCACAGGATTGACGAGGAGGATTTAAAGGCTGTCAGAGATGTCTTGCTTTCCGATTGGCTCACGACAGGCCCTAAAGTAGAGGAATTTGAGCAAGACGTTGCAAAAACAGCAAACGTCAAATTTGGAGGTGCGGTCAATAGTGGTACGGCAGCACTCCATGCAGCAATGAATGCTATTAATATAAAACCCGGGGATGAAGTTATCCTAACACCAATGACTTTTGCTGCCACTGCAAATGCAGTGGTTTATCAGGGTGGTATTCCTGTGTTTGCAGATGTTGATCCGGAAACTCTTTTAATTGATCCCAGGAAAGTGGAAGAGAAAATATCTTCAAAAACCCGCGCAGTTATAGCGGTCGATTACGCAGGACAGATGTGTGATTATGATGCGTTGAATGAAATAACAAAAAAATATGGGCTCTATTTAATTGCTGATGCCTGCCATTCAATTGGAGGCAGTTATAAAGGATTTCCTTCCGGCAGTTGTGCAGACCTTACCGTCTTTAGTTTTCATCCGGTCAAACATATTACCACGGGTGAAGGCGGCATGGTTGTTACAGATAAAAAAGAGCTTATTCACAGGGTGAAATTATTTAGAAACCATGGTATAAACACGGATCTTCATCAAAGAAAGAAAATGGACTCATGGTATTATGAAATCAAAGAGTTGGGATTTAACTACCGGATGACTGACTTCCAATGTGCGCTTGGTATTAGTCAACTTAAAAAGCTTAATTCCTGGATTCATAAAAGAAATTTAATTGCAAAGGAATATGATCGTTTTTTTGAAGGGATTAAAGGTGTTTCTCCATTAAAAACAGAGAGCTCTGTTTCCCATGCATATCATATTTATGTTGTAAAGCTGAACACTGAATTGCTCAAAAGGAATAGACAGGAAGTTTTTTCTTTTCTAAGGAATAAAGGAATTGGGGTGAATGTCCACTATATTCCAGTCCATTATCATCCTTTTTATAAAAATAAGTTTAATACGGCCAAAGGATTATGCCCCATAACAGAAGAAGTATATGAACGTATCCTTACCATTCCTCTTTTTCCCGGGATGGTACAAGAAGATGTAAAAAAAGTTTGCAGTGCTGTTAAAGATGCTGTGCAGTCCTGATTATTATGGTGACTTAAGGTCCAGTCAAAAATTAATTTCCAGTTGTTTTTGAGTGGGGCCTAAGGAAAGTTGAGCTAATGCTTACAGAAAATCTAAATCAAACATAGATGTCAACTTCTATCGTTCTTTTTTCTTGGTTGAATTCTCTTTCAAGCCGGGTTTTTTCCTGGAGATACACTCTTTCCAATGATTTTGATTCTCTAATATAGCTGCTTTCTAAAGTGGTTTTGTCCTGTTGGAATTCTTGCTGAAGTTCTTTTGCCTGTTGAGATAAATTGACAGTTTCTTTTTTTTTAGTCTGATTTGAAGAAATCCGGGTGTCGTCCTGCGACGGTTTGGTGTCAATGGAAGGGGGCGATTTGACTTGATACGCAGTATATGAATTTATGTTACTTGTTGTTGTCAACATGCCTTACCCCCGAAACACTTAACTATAATAGGGTCATTTCTAAAAACAAACCCATTAATTGAAATATAAATCATAGCAGGAAATGTGTCAATAAAAAATACAGCAAAGGCCGGGGTAAACGCATGTAAACTTGGCATGATTTTTAATCTTTTAGTTTACATATACGTATGCAAAACGATAATTTGATTTGTGTTTACCTTCAAATCGTAATCACCGAAGCATCATAATAAAAGTTTGTGTTTAAAAAAAACAGTTGACAACAGTTTCTAAATCATATAGATATCTCGTGTTTTTTCGATTGGTCACGGGCCGTTAACTCAGTCGGTAGAGTATCTGCCTTTTAAGCAGAGAGTCGCTGGTTCGAGCCCAGCACGGCCCACCAATTAAACAAATGATGCGTCCCCATCGTCTAGCCCGGTCCAGGACACCGCCCTTTCACGGCGGCGACAGGGGTTCGAATCCCCTTGGGGACGCCAACAAGATAAATTCTGGGTGTTTGATTCGTCAAACACCCATTTTTTTTCATTTACCAAGTCCCCCCTTGTGTTTGTTTCTGTATCATCATAGATTGACTATTGAAAATTTAAAAATTCTGAAGGTGAATGTCAAAAATGATTGGGCTAAAAAAATGCCAGACAAATCAGATAAGGAAAAATTATAATAGAAACAGATACGACTTTATCGGAACATATTTATGCGATTTGCTATTGATGTTTCTTTTTTTTGGAGGTGAAGTATGAAACCGGTTGTGGCACTTCTTGGCCGGCCTAATGTGGGCAAATCCACATTTTTTAATAGAATAACACGATCAAGGCAGGCGATTGTAGATGATTTCCCAGGCGTGACAAGGGACAGGCATTATGCCGATGCCAATTGGAATGATGTGGATTTTACCATCATTGACACCGGCGGTTTTTTGAGCACGGATGATGATTATTTTGCATCCCAGATAAAAGAGCAACTCACCGCAGCAGCGAATCAAGCCGATGTATTGGTTTTTATTTTGGATGGCCGGGCCGGCTTGTCTCCCTATGATCGGGAACTGGCAGATTTTTTGCGACGTATGGCAAAGCCTGTTTTTTATGTGATCAATAAGATTGAAAATTATAGACAGCGCGATGAATTGTCTGATTTTTATTCTTTGGGTATTGATTCGTTTTATAAAGTGTCTGCCGAACATGGCAGCGGGGTGGGTGACTTTTTAGATGACCTGGTTGAAGCCCTTCCTGTTTATGATGAAGAAGATGAAGAAGATGACACAACCATACGGATTGCCATTGTGGGCCGACCCAATGTGGGGAAATCTTCCCTTGCAAACAGGCTTTTTGGTGAACAGCGCCTTGTGGTCAATGCAAAAGCCGGCACGACAAGGGATGCCATTGAACTGAGTCTTGAACGTAAAGGCAAAAAATTTGTTCTTGTGGATACGGCGGGTATCCGAAGAAAGGGCAAGGTAACCCGGAAAATTGAAAAATTTTCAATCCTGAAAGCCTTGAGCAGTATGGACAGTTGCGATGTGGCGTTGATTTTGATCGACGCGGATGAAGGCATTACAGACCAGGATATCACCATTGCAGGATATGCTGAAGACAGGGGGTGCGGGGCCATATTTTTGTTGAACAAATGGGACCTTCTGAAAAAAGATAGAAAAAGTGTCAAACGATATATGGAAGACTTAAGATACAAGGCCAAGTTCTTATCCTATGCGCCCGCCATGACGATCTCCGCATTAACCGGGCAAAGATGCCATAAAATTTTGGATGAAGTGGTCAAGGTGCATAAGGAGTATTGCCATAGAATCAACACCGGCGTTTTAAACCGGATTATTGAAGATGCTGTATTCCGTGAAGAACCATCCATGCATAAAGGTCGTCGATTAAAATTCTTTTATTCCGCACAAGTGGCATCAAAACCGCCTACTTTTGTCTGTTTTGTTAATTTTCATAAAGCGGTGCATTTTTCATACAAACGATATCTCATCAATCAGCTGCGGCAGATGATTCCCCTTGAAAAGACACCTATTAAGCTTTATTTTCGAGAGAAAACCGGAAGACTTGATTTCAGTGGCAATTCAAAAGAGACTGAGAGAATTTACCAGAAAAAGAAACACCACATGACAAAAAAGAAAAAATTGCGAAAAGAGCAGAGCCTTCGGAAAAGAAAGCGGGACAGCCAATAAAAATAGGACAAGATTCAGCAAAATGAACCTTTTTGAGTCTCATAATCATCAGGAACTATCCTTAAAAAGTCCCCTGGCTGACCGAATGCGGCCACAAACACTCGATGATCTTGTGGGGCAGGGTCATATGATCACCAAGGGCAGTCTGCTGGAACAGGCCATCGTAAATGACCGGGTTTTTTCTATGATTCTCTGGGGGCCGCCGGGTTGCGGGAAAACTACTCTGGCGGGTATTATTGCCAATGCAACTATTTCCAGGTTTGTCAGGATATCAGCGGTTCTCTCAGGTGTAAAAGACATTCGTCAAATCATTGATAAGGCAAAAGAACATCGCAGTCTGTTTAAAAAGCGAACCCTTCTTTTTGTAGACGAGATTCATAGATTTAATAAGGCCCAACAGGATGCCTTTCTTCACCATGTCGAAAACGGATTGATAACATTGATAGGTGCCACAACAGAGAATCCGTCATTCGAAGTGATTCCGGCCCTTGTTTCCCGGTGCCGTGTGTTTACACTGAAACAATTAGCAAAAAAAGATATCGCAGTTATTTTAAAAAGGGCGTTGACCGATACTCAAATCGGCCTGGGGATGGACAAAGACAGGCTGACAGATGATGCGATCGCCTGTCTTGCCCAAATTTCCGAAGGAGATGCAAGGGCGGCTTTAACCCATCTTGAAACAGCAGTTTTGCATTTCGAAGATAAGCCGAGCATTACTGCATGTGATATCGAATCTGCCATAGAAAAGAAAATGCTTTTATATGATAAGGCAGGTGAAGAGCATTTTAACCTCATCTCAGCATTTATTAAGAGCATGCGCGGCAGTGATCCCGATGCCGCAATTTATTGGCTCGAACGTATGCTCATGGCAGGAGATGATCCCTGTTACCTGCTTCGAAGAATAATCCGATTTGCAACCGAGGATATTGGTCTGGCAGATCCCGGTGCATTGACCATGGCGTTGAATGCCAGTGAGTCGTTTAGGATTTTGGGTCATCCCGAAGGAGACGATGCGTTGTTCCAGGCAGCCATTTATCTTGCCACAGCACCAAAGAGTAATGCCGTGTACAAAGCCCATAAGAAAGTAAAACAACGCATCGAAGAAACGGGCTACAAGGCTGTTCCCTTTCATATAAGAAATTCCCCCACCAAACTGATGAAGGATATGGGCTATGGAAAAGGATACAAATATGCCCATGACTATAAAGGTGGGGTTGTTGAACAAACTTTTCTTCCGGATGAGCTAGATGGTCAGGCATTTTATGAACCCACCGAACGGGGATATGAAAAACTGGTTAAACAACGACTTGATGCCTGGGAAAAATTAAAAAATAAGAAGTCTTCCTGAATCTAATTTTTCAACGAAATTTTCGTGCCTGGTATTTGTTTTCGTTTTTAAAAAAAACGGTTTCTATATTTACCCGGCTGGGGGGAGCAGGTAAATATTTCGGAGCGTCAACGCCTGGATCTCGTGTCCAGCCGGAAGCGGAAATGGGCTTTGTCCGTATCCTGCGACCACGCCCATTTGACGCCGCTCCAGCCTGAGCATTCCGGATTAAGCTCGCTATGATTTTTTATATGAAACAACTATGCAAATCCAATAAGGTTCTTTCATGCTTGTTTTTTTTGTGATAATGGTGTTTACTAAAAAAAACATAATAAAATAGAGAAACGCATGCCCAGATAGACAGAATCGTACCAACAAAGAAGATTGCGTCTTATCACAAATAAAGCCAAGGATTTAACAACAGGAGGAGTTATGCAGTTTAAGGATTACACCAATTTCCATCAAATGCTCTGCGAAACCGTTGATCAATATGCTTCGTCATCCGCATACCGGTGGTTTGATGAAAATGGGGCAGCCACATCAGTTACCTGGCAGGAATTCTACGACCAGGTCAAATCTGTTTCCAAAAGCCTGATGGCGCTTGGGGTTGA
>JAKIUJ010000010.1 GCA_021647625.1 Desulfobacula sp. | reverse complement strand
CCATGAACAGGACATGCGTAAAATGGGAGGGTTATCTTTGTATATGCCCAAAACCAACCTGGCGTATCTTATGGCCTGCATTGCCATTTCAGGTTTCCCGTTTTTTTCAGGATTCTTTTCAAAGGATGAAATTTTGTACCAGGCATTTATCAATCAGAATATGGCGTATCCCGGTATGGGCATCCTTATCTGGGGTATTGGTATGATGGCTGCTCTTTGCACGGCCTATTATATGTTTCGCTCCTATTTTATGACATTTACAGGAAATTTCAGAGGAGACCTGTCTAACCCCCCTGAAGAATCACCAAAAAGTATCACCCATGTATTGCTTTTGCTTGCCTTTTTTTCCGCCATTATCGGATTTTTAGGCATGCCCGAATTATTTCATGTGCCCAATTTTTTCCATCATTTTCTTGAGCCTGTATTTGCATCTTCCAGGGATCTGCTGCATTTTTCCCATGCATCCGATGCCCTTGAATGGCTTCTTATGGGATTGTCCGTTTTGCTTGCATTCGCTGGTGCGTATGCGGCCTTTGTCTTTTATAAGGATGCATACAGTCCTGTACCGGCCCAATTGTTATCTTCGGATAACAAGGTCTTAAGATGGGGATATCACATTGTTTACAATAAATATTACATTGATGAACTCTATAACATCACCATGATTAAGCTCGTTATGGCAGCAAGATTGATCCTTAACTGGATTGATCAGCATATCATTGATGCCATGGTTGATTTTGCAGGATTTGCAGGTAAGTTTATGGGCGGTGCAGCAGGAATTGCAGACAGTAAAGGTGTGGATGGTATGGTCAATGCCACGGCCAATACTGTTTTTATTGCAGGCGCCAATCTAGTCAAAATACAGACCGGCAGACTCCGGCATTATCTTGGGGTTGCCCTGGCAGGGGGAGTGATTCTTGTAATTGTAAATTTTATCTTCTTCAAATAGAGGGGGGGGCAGGGTAAACGCATCTAACTTTGTCATGAATTTAATCTTTTAATTTACAGAGACTTCTATAGATGGGCGTACTGGGCGGCGTTTACCTTTAATACGTAACGTACTGAATTCGTAGGATTGAATAAATTACATACGTTTACCCTGAAGGGAGGGTACACCGGAATGAATTATCAGACAACCAGCTTTTTATTATCCTGGATTATATTTATCCCTGTGATCGGTGCTGCCGCCATCATGTTCGGTATTGCCATCTGCAATCTTTTTAAGATGGATAAAACTCTTTTCGACAATATTGACAGGGTCATCTGTCTTGTCAGCACGGTGCTGGTTTTTGTTCTGACTTTGATCCTGTGGAGATCCTTTGATCCGGAGGCCTCGGGCCTTCAGTTTGTTCATCGGTTTGTATGGATAAAAAGTTTTAATATTGAATATTTTTTAGGAATAGACGGCATCAATGTTTCCATGGTGATCCTTACCTCCTTTATCACCTTGATTGCAGCCGTTGCATCTGTTCCCTGGGGCGGGCAGCATGATGAACATCATTTTACATCAAAGATGACACCCGGTTATATGGTGCTGCTTCTTTTTCTCGAAACCGGTATGATGGGAACCTTTTGTTCCCTGGACTTTTTTCAGTTTTATATCTTCTGGGAGATCATGCTTTTGCCCATGTTTTTCCTCATCGGTATCTGGGGCGGCCCAAGAAAAGAGTATGCTGCCATCAAGTTTTTTTTATACACGCTTTTGGGCTCCCTTTTGATTCTTCTGGCCATGATTGCCATATACTACACATCAACGCCTGTTACCCTGGCCGACGGGTCATGGGCTCCCCACACCTTTAATATTCCCTATCTTTCCCAAATGGCAAAAGAAGGTGCCTTTATTGATGCAAATCCCATATTCAATATCACTTTTACCAGGCTTGTCTGGATTTGTCTTTTTATCGGGTTTGCCATTAAAATACCCATGTTTCCATTCCACACATGGCTTCCCGATGCCCATGTTGAAGCGCCAACCCCGGTATCCGTCATCCTTGCAGGGATTCTTCTTAAAACCGGTGCTTACGGGATTTTAAGATTCAACTTTGGCCTTTTCCCCGAAGCCACAGCCTTTTTTGCATCGGGCATGGCCATTTTCGGCATGATCAATATTGTCTATGCCGCCTATGTCTGCATGGCCCAGACAGACTTAAAAAAACTCATTGCCTATTCGTCGGTATCTCATATGGGGTTTGTGCTTTTGGGATTTGCCGCCTTCACGGCCCAGGGAATATCCGGTGCCGTGTTCCAGATGGTGGCCCATGGTCTTATTTCTCCCATGCTCTTTTTGATTGCAGGCGTTATTTATGACAGAGCCCATACCCGTGACATTGATGCCTTTGGCGGACTGGCATCTAAAATGCCGGAATACACGGGGCTAATGGGCCTGGCCTTCATGGCGTCTCTGGGACTACCGGGACTTGCAGGCTTTGTGGGTGAAATTCTGGTTCTTTTGGGAGCCTTCCCTGTATTCACGGTCTTCACCATTATCTCGGCAACCGCCATGATCATAACAGCAGCCTATTATTTATGGACCATCCAGAGAATGTTTTTAGGAGAGTTCAATGCTAAATGGGAGGGCTTAAACGATTTGAATATTCGAGAAAGGATTGTGCTGTACCCGCTGGGATTTGTCACCGTCCTTTTTGGTGTCTATCCCATGCCGGTGTTTAATCTGGTAAACAAGGCATTGCATGCTTTAATTTTAACCATTGCCCCTTTTTCAGGATAGATAAAATGAACGCCTACCAAAGCATCGCCTACCAAAGCATCGCCTACCAAAGCACCGTCTACCAAAGCACCGTCTACCAAAGTATACCCTATATTATCCCGGAATTGATCCTGACAGGCACCATGATTCTGATCATTGTCATAAGTTTCTGGGAAAAGTTCAAACAAAGCCGCCTGATCATAACCGCTATTGCTGTTACAGGCCTTTTCCTATCTATTTTTTCAATTCCATTGCCGGATCACAATGTTGGCTTATTATTCGGGGGGATGCTCAGTCACGATTCGTTTGCAGGTTTTTTCAAAATGATTGTCCTGATCTGTACGCTGTTTACTTTTTTAGCAGTTTATGAATCCTATGAAATAAAGGACTCTGTTTTTTCAGAGTTTTCTACCATTTTGTTGTCGTGCGCCCTGGGGCTGTGTTTTTTTATTTCGTCCGTCAATTTTCTCATGCTCTATCTGAGCCTTGAATTTGTATCCATAACGTCCTATGTTTTGACAGGGTTTAAAAAACAAAACAGACGATCCAGTGAGGCCGCCCTTAAATATGCGATTTACGGTGGGGTGGTTTCCGGTATTATGCTGTTTGGCATTTCTTATTTTTATGGTCTTTTGGGTACTCTGGATATTTTTACGATTAAGCAGGGCCTTGTTCTTGTATTCAGCCAGGGCACAACTCCCGTCCTGAAGCTGGCCGTTCTTTGTGCATCTTTGTTCACCTTTGCCGGTATCGGGTACAAAATCGCTGCAGTTCCGTTTCACATGTGGAGTCCGGATGTATACGAAGGTGCCCCCACGCCGTTTATAGCTTTTCTTTCTGTAGCACCGAAACTTGCCGGTATTGCCGTTCTGATCCGGTTTGTCTTTACAGGCTTTGTAGTGGACAATCAGGTTGTCGCCAATATTCCCTGGCCACAAATTTTAGGCCTTCTTTCTGTCATAACCATGACCCTTGGCAATCTGTGTGCCCTTGCCCAGAAAAATATCAAGCGCCTTTTAGCATATTCAGGTATAGCCCACTGCGGGTATCTGCTCATGGGGGTCAGTGCCATAAGCCATGCCGGAATATTTTCGGTTAATTTTTATGCCCTTATCTATCTTTTTATGAATCTGGGTGCTTTTGTTATTGTTATTGCCATCCGTGAAGAAACCGGCAGTGAAGAGATAAAAGCCTATGCCGGGTTGTCTTCCAGGTCTCCGTTTTTAGGCATTGCTTTGAGCATTTTTCTTTTGTCCCTGGCCGGTGTCCCGCCCTTTGCAGGCTTCATTGCAAAATTTTATCTTTTTTCAGCACTGATCGACAAGGGCAGCTCTCTGTATTACATGATTGCCGTTGCCGGGATACTCAATTCGGTTATTGCCCTGTATTATTATGTTGTCATTGTAAAAGTGATGTTTTTTGAAAAACCAGAATTCCCGTCGCCCTGCAAACCATCGCCCATTTATACCTGGATTATTATTGCGCTTCTCATCCCTGTATTGGTGTTTGGTGTATATTGGCAGCCTGTTGCGATAAAAGCTTCACAAGCCATCCCTTTTTAACGTATCCCGGGCCAACCTGTAGAAACCTTTACTTAATCGCTATAGCCATTGACTTTGAACCGGATAAATTGGTAAAATGGTTGATATTCAAACTTCGGCTAAATGCTGTATTTGAACCGAATCCAAAATAATTTGTTTCTTGCTACCACCTCAATTTTGCACCTCTATTGTCTAATTGTTTTTTTAATTGATTCGTTATGCGTTTTATTCGGGCGTTGTATTTGACAGGTAGAAAAGGGTTTCTTTCTATCAAATAAGGCCATATCGTAATCGTAATTTTAAAAAGGAGGGTATTATGAGTGTATGTATAATCATTCGAAGAACCATACAGGATAAAGAAGTCGCAGCCAGGCTGTCACCTCTGATTGTAGATCTCAGATCAAAAGCCACCGCCCAGCCAGGCTACATCTCCGGCCAGACCTTTTCCAGTCTGGATTGTGATGGTGAGTACCTTGTTATCAGTACATGGAATCGGGTTGAAGACTGGAATATATGGATGAATAGTGAGGAGCGGTTGGTCATCCAGAACAAGATAGACGAAATAACCAAGGAAAAAACCCAATATCGATATTATGAGCCCATCATCGGCGGGATTGAACCAAAGTTTGAAGCTGTCGTTTGCTAAATTGTCCGATAGCCAGTAAGGTTTCAGCTTCAAGGCATCAACGTCGACAGGCTGTAATCGTTTGTCGCTTTGCGGATAAACAGAACCGCCCGGAAAAGAAAATGTCTTTCCCGGGCGGTTCCAAGGTAAAGTCGCACACCCACCCCGGTCAATAGAGAGCTCTTTTGGTCTAATTGTATAATTTGTTGAAAAACAGATATGGCCCTAAGTTGTCATAGTGCTCTTTTGTAATAAATTCCGCACTCAGATATTTACCCTTTTTAGCCTTTACCACGACTTCCTTTTTAACAATGGATTGTTTTGCATCATCCAGAACAAACTCCAAAAGAAGTTTGAGACCCGGGAGGATGTTCTGTTCAATATTTGTTCTCAGCATGATGCCTTTGCTGTTTAGTTTCTTGATAATTATTTTGCCACTGCATTTGATCTGTCCTTTTGAAATGAATGTGCCCAGCAGTTGGGTGTTTTGAATGGGTTCTACTTTTTTTTCAAGGATGATCATATATGTGTGTCCGCATCTGCATTTGCACCTGACTCTGGTGGTTGCGCATTTCAGATTATACTCGGAAAGTTGCATGATTTTTTCTTTATTGCAGGTGGGGCAGGCGAATTGAGCCGTATCAAGACTGTCTATGTAGATTTTTTGTTTCATCATTTTGCTCCTTCCTTTGAATATTCACTATCTATTGCTCTTTCACTTTTTGTGCCAGAGTGATAAAAAAACATTTGATCTTATCGAATTTATTGGATATATTGATATTCGTGGGGGAAAGTAAATAAAAATTATTTTTACTGGTGTTCTTATTTAGTATGCATTGTTTTTATTTAGTCACAATGATTAAATTTAACTATTATCCAGGGGCCGATTTATGAATCAATCCAATCTTGAACTTTTCAAAGTGCTTAATCCTGAAACTCTTTTAATAAAATTTTTAAATTCAATATTGAAAATTCATAATGTACAAAGAGGGTCCATATGGATAAAGAAAGAAGATTCTTATCTTTGCATTGAGGCTGCCGGGACACAATGCGAACAGATAAAAGGGGTTGCTTTAGATGCCCGGCATCCCAGTATTGTCGGATGGGTCATTGAAAATAAAAAAATGACCGTGGCGGAAACCAAAAGTGATCGTCGTCATTATAAGGAAGTAGAAGACAAACTGGCCGTCAAAAGCAGTATGATTCTTTGTTTTCCTTTGTTTTTTAGAGATAAAAAAGTGTATGGTGCTGTCCAGATTATTGATACCACACCTGAAAAAAATAATTTGAATTTGGATGCGGCCTATCTTGAACAATTTCAGAATCTGGTGGATATCTGCTCCATTGCTCTGAGTAATGCCATTCTATATTCCAATGAGCGTAAAAAGACCTTAACGCTTCGCAATGCCTTAAAAGAATCTCGAAATGAGAATTTGATTATCGGTCAAAGTCCCGGTTTCCAGCAATGTCTCAATCTTGTAAAAAGTTATGCAGGTACCGAATTCCATGTGCTGATCACGGGAGAAAGTGGTACGGGCAAGGAGTTGATCGCAGAAAGAATCCATAGTCAGAGCGATAGAAAAGACAAACCTTTTCTGGTTCAAAATTGCAGTGCCATTCCGGAAACCCTTCTTGAAAGCGAATTATTCGGTTATAAAAAAGGGGCTTTTACCGGTGCTAACAAAGATAAAATAGGCCTTTTCGAAGCAGCAAACCGAGGAACTGTTTTTCTTGATGAAATCGGGGATATGCCCATGAGTATACAGGCTGGCTTGCTGCGCGTTCTTCAGAAAAATGAGATCAAACCACTTGGAGATACACGAACAAAGATCATCGATGTCAGGATTGTGGCAGCCACAAATAAAGATATTAAACAGATGATTGCAGAGAACAGTTTCAGGCAGGATTTGTTTTACCGGCTTTCCGTTCTGCCGGTTCATCTGCCGGCCTTAAAAGAGAGGCGGGAAGACATTCCGCTTTTGGTTCGGCATTTTCTGGAAAAAGAGGCGATAAAAGCAGGTCTTCTTGAAAAAAAGGTATCCACCCAGACCATGCAATATCTGGTGGCCTATTCCTGGCCGGGCAATATACGGGAGCTTGAAAACCTTATCCGGTATCTTATGGTCACGGCGGATGATGAAGTTATTGAATTGATCAACCTGCCGCTCCATGTCAGAGAGGGTGGTTCATCATTGGACCCGTCAGGCAGTGTTGGCGAAATACAAGGTAATGGCCCGAATGGCTTTCAAGATAATTTGAGCAGTATGACCTGGCCGCAGTTGGAAAAAGAGTATGTGGTTTCTCTATTGAAAAAGCACAATTGGAATATCACATGGGCGGCACGATCCTCGGGTATCAATCGGTCTACATTCGCATCAAGAATGAGAAAGTTGAACATCCGGCGGAATCCGGGGTCTTATTCGGAAGCTTAAACATCAAGGTTGTATAAAAGTTTACCCTTTGAGAAAACTATGTGGTAAAATCTATTAAAAATTGTGTGATAATGGCGGATAGCCCTTTGCTCCAGCCGGATACCAGATTTGTTGGGCTTTGAGATTCAATGGGGATATCAATGGCATAGGTCTTGCTGATTACCACGGCAAAATTTTTTTTAGATTTTTTTTCAAGAATCAGTTGAAGCTCAATGATTGCTTTTGGCGAAGCCGGTGTTTGAAAATCACCATAAAGTTTTGTAATTTTACCAGACAAACGATAGGCAATGCCCTGTTTTGCCTTGGTTTGGGCTGATGAAAAATGGGGTGTTGCGGTTAATTGGTCAAAAAACTTTTCAGTGATTAATCTGGCTGGATAACTGATAAATTCGTTATAATAATCATTGATATATTCATCGTTTTTAACACGCAGAATAAACGAGTGGGAGTCAAAGGCGGATGCAATAAGAAACTCTCTAACGATGATGCTATCACCCTGATACCTTGTTTTATCTGTGTCGGCCTGATTGTTGTTGACCCGGTGGCTGTTGACCCGGTGGCTGTTGAGCGGGTGTTTTAAAACAAGATCATAATAGTTTTTTTCAATGGGGATTTTGTTGAGTCCTGTGCATCCGGACACCAGAAATAAAAGCACCATCAGACCTGCAAATTTAATCATTTGGGGCATCATTTTTTCGGCTCCATATCTATTTTTTCCGGCGGTTTTTGAAAAAGGAGTCTGCCGGGGTATCGTTTTATATCACGGCTCATCTGTTTTAAATTTTCAGATGTTGTTTCAAGGTTTTCAATTATCAGTTTGATTCGATCAGAGTTCAGCCATACCATGTTTTCTATCAGGCCTGAGGTTGCGGCAAGGCTTGTCATTAACTGATCCAGGCTGCCGGATAAACTGTCTATTCTCGGGGCCAGTTGTTTTTCAAGTCCAATGGTCATGTTTTTTGTGCTTTGGGCAGCGGCTTTAAAATCATTGATGGCGCTTTTTAAAGGTGGTTTGGCGGTCTCTACAATTGTTCGGATATCAGCAAAAGATGCCTGGGCATCATCCAAAAGGCGCTTTATTTTGTCTGATTCCATGGCCTTGCCCACCTTTTGATTGGTATCTTTTAACTCTGCAAGCAATGATGCTGTTAAGGTTGAGATGTTTTCAATATTAAAATCATTGGCTTTTTTATCAAGGGTTTTTAAAAGGGTTGCAATGTTGGTTGTGATCCCTTCTAAATTAATCGCGGCAAGGTTGTCCAGGATCTGGTTAAGCGCATCTCCGTATTGTTTCATGCTGCTTTGCCGGGAAGGGATATACGTATTTTCGGGTGTCCAGGAAATATTTAAGTGATCCTGTGCATTGGCCTCAGTATAGTCGGTTTCAAGATAGGCAACGCCTGTAAGTCCTTTAAAAGCGAGCCGTACAGTTAAACCGTCCTTGACCGCTGTTTTCATACGGTATGCTGCCGACCCGTCTGTCTGGCCCATGGAAATGTTTTTTTCAAGGGAGATGATAATCAGTACATAGTCTGATTTTGTTTTATAAATCCGGGCGGCAGAGGTAATGGTTTTAACCGTACCGATCTTGATGCCTTTATATTTTACTTCTGAGCCAATGCTGAGGCCCTGTACAGATTCGTTAAAACAGGTTTCAGCCAGTATCTCTTTTTTAAAGACCTGGCCGGCACCAAAAATAATTAGAAAAAGAGCGCCTAAACCAAACGAAATAATGACAAACAGTCCGAGTTTGAAGAAATTTGTTTTCTGGGTCATTGTTCACCTTTTTTTTTAAATACCGGGTCCTGTGGTTTGGGTCCGGATGGTATTTCAATTGTCCGGTAAAAAAACTGATGGACGATGGGGTTGATTTTGTCCTTTTTTAGTTGGTGTAGTGTGCCGGTGGCAATTATGCCTTTTGTCTTTTTGTCCAGCATTATAATTCTGTCGGAAATGGCATCAATGCTGGCAAGCTCATGTGTGACAATAATAAATGTGATGCCAAGTGTTGCAGCAAGGGAGGTGATAAGCATATCCAGTTCGGCTGATGTTACGGGGTCAAGGCCGGCAGAGGGTTCGTCCAGAAAAATAATCAAAGGATCCAGTGCCATGGCCCGGGCAAGGGCCGCCCTTTTTTTCATTCCGCCGGATAGTTCGTCCGGCATGAGATGGGCACATTGGTCAAGGCCAACCAGAGATAGTTTAACCTGTGCAATATCATTCATTATATTTTCGGGCAGATCTGTAAATTCTTTTAACGGCAGTTTAATGTTTTCGATAATTGTCATGGATCCAAACAAAGCACCGCTTTGAAAGGCAACGCCTATTTTTTGTAAAATCAACTCTTTTTGTCTGCCGTGTGCGTTGGATAAATTTTCTCCAAGAATGATGACATTGCCACTGATTGGGGGCAGCAGACCGATCATATGTTTTAACAGGGTGCTTTTCCCACAGCCTGATCCGCCAATGATTACAAAGACCTCACCTTTATAAACCTCAAAATTGACATTTTCAATAATGGGCAGGTTATTATAACCCGCAGCAAGGTTCTCTATTTTTATGGCAGTTTGTTTGGTTTTCATATTCCAAGACAATAATAAATAATTGAAAAGATACCGTCAAAGACAGCGATCAGGACTATCCCGGTCACCACGGCCCGTGTGGTGGACTCACCCACCGCAGATGGGCCGCTTGATGTCTGATACCCTCGAATACAACCGGTTGCCGCAATTAACATCCCAAATACAAAGCATTTAACCAAGCCTCCTGCAAAATCATTCCATTCTACAAAAGAGGCGATCTGATTATAATATGAAACTATAGGGTATCCCATGGATGTTATAACCAAAGCTCCACCAAGCATGCCCATTAAATTTGAAAATATGGTTAACAAGGGTGTGATAAAGGTGGTTGCAATAATTTTTGGGACAATGAGAAACCTGACCGGATCAAGGCCCATTACACTCAAGGCATCAATCTCCTCATTAATACGCATGGTGCCGATTTCCGCAGCAAATGCAGAAGAAGATCTTCCGGCCAGGACAATGGCTGTCATCAAAGGACCAAGTTCCCTGACCATGGAGATGCCGATCAGGTTTGCCACATAAAGTTCCGCACCGAACATCCTCATGGGAATCGCGGCCTGAAATGCCATGACAAGGCCCACTATAAATGAAATCAGTGCCACAATGGGAAGGGCATCCACGCCGGATCTTTCAGCCACGGCAAAGGTGTCTGCCCAGCGGATTTTTCCTGGGTGTCTAAAACTCTGAAGCATTGCCCAGGTGATCTGACCTGTGCAGGTAATAAACTCTTTGGTGTCTGCCAGGGATTGCTCGAATTGTTTGCCTTTTCTTTCAATATAAGAAAGTTGGGGTACATGTATGTTGAGTGCGGCTTTCTCCTTGATTTTTTTTAGGGTCTCAAGTAGTTGCAAATGGTCTGGTTTAATGTTTTTCAGGCGGATGTTTGCTACACCCTGATCTGCAAAATGAGTTTCCAGGTGGCAGAGAAAAGCTGCCCCGGCCGTATCCATATAATCAATGTTTTCAAGATCCAGCACTGCCATTGTGGCACTTTTAAGGGATCTGTTTTTTGGAATTTGATGCCACAGTACTGATGCACCTTTTGCATCAAGCCGTCCGCTGATGGACAGGATAAAGGTTTTTTTCTGCTGTGAAATCGAAAATGTGGTCATTAAATTAAAATCAACCTGTTTTTTTATCTGTTGTTGTATCAGGCACTTATATCATGTCTTAAGGAACTATGAAAATATAAAATCCGATATTCAATATACGTCCATTAACCAGCCATAAAGTCGAGTCATAGTCCTTTTATTTTTTTTGGGGGGTATTTCCATGTGTTTGACCGGATGTTTCAATCTTGCTCTCTTTTTTGTACTGTCAAAGCCACCCATTCGTCGGTAAGTGTTTTTTTAATAACTTCAAGCCGGCATGACTCAATGGCAACTTCATCTTATAGAAAGGTTTGTGGGTGCAGCAAGCGTATTGGTTCCAAAACCTTCGTCCGGTTCCCTGTAAAGGAACATCACAGATAACCCCCTTTAGATTATGGGAGAAGAAAATATTACAGATCAACTCTTCGGCAAGGGCAATCTTTTTTGCTTTAAATGTTGTAACTACTTTAATGAATTTCATTGGGATGAACTCTTTCTTGTGTTTTTAAATGAAAAAGATTATTTTTTATAATTAAAGAATTGTCAAATTTTTAATTTTGAAAATGAGTAATAGATGAAAAAATTAGGAGTCGCAAGTGTTTTTGCAGTGACCATTTTTATTATTATTGGTTCTTGCTATGCTGTGGATGTTAAGATTTTCTCTCCTTCCACAAACAAAGACTATAAGGAGTCTGTTTTTGTTTCCATCAGCCTTGAGATGATGCAACACCATGCCGTATCTTTTAAAGCAACAGACCCGAATTTTAAGACGGATGGCAGGGTAAGCTTTACCGGAATCAGTATAAAAAGATTGTTCAGCCTTGCAGGTCAGCCTTTACAAGATGGTGTTACCCTGATTGCCAGGGATCAATATGTCGGTTTTATCCCATCTGACAAGCTTGGAAAGATGGCACCGCATCTGGTATGGCAACTGAATGGTCAACCCATATCGAAGTTAAAAGGCGGGCCGTTAAAAATTGTATATCCGGATGATTCAGGAGTACATGGACCCTGCTATGTATGGTATGTAGATACTTTAATCTCAGGCCGGATGCAGCCGTTTTCATTTCAATGGAGCTATAAAGGGAAAGTAAATTGGTTTAACATTGAAGATACCCGTATCAATGTGGAAACACTTGATCATGAATTGTTTTCCATACCCGCAGGCTGTAAAGCGGATATGAGAAACAATGGCATTTTGGGGCAGGTAAAGGCCATTTCCATGAAAGACCTGATTGGTCCTGTCATTTTTGAAAATGCAAACAGGGTTACACTTGTTCCGTTTTCAGGGATGCCCATTAAATTGAGTAAGGCGGCCTTACAATATCCCATCTATATCACCGTAAGTTCTGGTGGGAAACCGCTCCACCCTGCATTTGGAGGGCCTTTTTCAGTCATTTTCCCGGTTGAGCAGTATCCAAAGCTCTTTACCATTGTGCCCGAATCCGGAGCGTTATTTTTTCTCCAACAGATTCGGGTGGAGTAAATTTTATGCTTCCAAAGAATAATCTTCAAAAAAAATTGCTCAGTTCGGTTTTTATTATTGTTACACTGATCATTATAGCTGTTACAGCTATGGTTACGATGTTTGAAAGACATCGATATCAGCAAATGGAACTTAAAGGGATTTATTATGAGACCCGGGCTATTAAAAAACGGCTGGGGCATCTGATGTTCGGCTCAAACTGGCGATACGTGATGATTACGCTGTCCAATGCAAAATTGGCAAATCCTTATATTCTATATTTTTCATTAACAGACATGAACAGAAAAATTCTTGTTTCCGATGATGAATCCCTGATCGGAAAGACAACCTTTACAACAGCAACTGTAAAAACAATGTCTGCCCCTCTTTTTGAGACCAGCCAGCGTGAAATTATGGACACGATATCAAGCCGATTTGAAATTTATCAGGCCCAATTAAATAAAGACATCATAAAAGAGGGTGTTCTAAGGGCAAGCAAGGATGAAATGATTTTTGATGCCTATTGGGATATTTCCTATCTAGGGGAAAAATTGGGTCGCCTGAGAGTTGGATTCTCAAAAGAAGGACTGAAACAGCACCTGGTTTTTCTTATTGGTGCTATGCTTGGGACCTCCTTTTTTGTCTTGGGCATTACACTGTTATTGATTTTTTGGAGAGTCAGGCTTGAACTAAAACCTTTAAAGGAATTTACAAATCAACTCTCAGTGTTCTATTCAGCCGATACCAGTAGTACATTACGGCAGAATCTGCAAACAATCCATCTTGAAAAACTAGATTCCGATTTAGAGGAGGTACAGAAGTTGAAACGGGCTTTTTCTAAATTAAGAGACCGATTCATTTTAAACTGGGATCAGCTTGAAACGCATCGTAATAATTTGGAAGAGACAGTGGCACAAAGAACACTGGAGCTCAATAGACTAAATTCAAAACTGGTATCCCAGATCGAAGAGCGCAATCAGATTGAAACCCGGCTTATAAACGTACAAAAACTTGAGGCCATCGGCACATTGGCTGGTGGGATCGCCCATGAGTTCAACAACCTGTTTATGGCGATTATAGGATATGCCTCATTGATTCAAAAGCAGGTCGAACCGGGTCATCCAAATGCAGTTAAAGCAGAAAAAATCAGGGATCTTGTGGGCACAGGATCTGAATCCATAAAACAGCTTTTAGGATTTGCCAGGAGTGGAAAGTATGCGCCTGGTTTGTTGAATTTAAATGAAATTATCCGAATTAACCTTGCAATGTTCAATCGAACCAGAAAAGACCTTGAAGTGGTCTCAAAATTTGAGCAGGATATCTGGAGTGTGTTTGCAGATCGATCACAGATGGAGCATATTGTGATGAATCTGCTGATTAATGCCTCTGAAGCAATGCCGGAAAGTGGTCGAATCATCGTTGAAAGCCAGAATATTGTCCTGCACAAAAAACAGATCCGCATGGATAAAGTTGTATCGGGTCGGTTTGTTAAGGTGTCCGTGGCAGATGAAGGCCAGGGTATAGAAAAAGAGCTTATCCCGAGAATTTTTGATCCCTTTTTTACCACCAAGCCAATGAGTGCCGGTACCGGTCTTGGCTTGGCCTCTGTATATGGAATTGTAGACAATCACAACGGTTTTACAACCGTGGAAAGCACGGTTGCAAAGGGTACGGTTTTTAACATCTTCCTGCCGGTCGCCGAACAAAAAAAATAAAAAGTTAAAAAAATGAAAAATCCATATGGCAAATTGTTTATCTACTATTTTGAAGGTGTTCCATACATCAGCAAAGAACTTGAAGCCAGGCCCACCTTTTTCGGGTCCTGGGTAGATGATGAAGTGGCATTTTTATTTTTTTCTGTTCCAAGCAAGACCCGGGCCGTGCAGATTGAAAAAGATAATGCCCATGTCCGCCTGATCGATACCTATGAAATGACCGGGGAGCAATGGCACGGTGATAAGATAGAACCCTATTATATCAATGATTTGTGTATTTGTCCGCCATGGGAGATACCTGGGGTAAACAAGGGTGAAAAGCGGATTCTGCTTGATCCAGGCGTGGTGTTCGGGACGGGCCGGCACCAGACAACGGAAGATTGTCTTTTCCTGATTCACAGGTTGTGTACCCAAAACAATATTGACAGTGTCCTTGATATCGGCACGGGAACGGGTCTTCTTTCCCTTGGTGCGGCGGTTTTAGGCTGCACAACTGTTATGGCATGTGATTTTAATTATCTGGCTGTGAAAACAACACGTAATAATATTCTCATCAATCATGTTGAAGACCAGGTTGTTGCATTCCAGGCCAAAGGAGAAGAGATGATGTCCCTTGCCTGTGATCTTCTGGTTGCCAATACCCATTATGATGTTCTGCAGCATATAATAGAGAGTCCTTATCTGATGGATAAAAAATGGTTTATTTTATCCGGACTATTGAATTCAGAAGCAAAAAAAATAATGGATTCTTTATCCGAAAAAAACGTTCATATCGTGGAGCGGCGCTGTCCTGACGGAGTCTGGAATACCATTGTGGGAAAGGTATTAAAAAAGGCAGAGCCTGTTTCGACTCTGCCTTAAAAAAGTGATGGATTAAAATGTGTATTTAATTCTTTTTTCTGTTCACTCCAGCAAGCCCTATGAGGCCAAGACCAAAGAGAACCATGGTGGCAGGTTCGGGCACTGTGGCATCAGATAAACCAAATGCCACATTGTCAATAACGTCAAAACTGTCAATATTGTTTACAGTCAGCCGGATAATGTCGTCTATTCCTGTAAAGGCACCAAAAAAGCCTGCCTGTCCACTTGGGATTGTTGTGTCATATGTCCCAAGCAGTCCACCTGTGCCATACAAGTCGACCGTAGCCAGAATATCATATCCAAACTGGCCGCCGCCGCCATTGTTTTGAAATACATCAAAGGCAACAGAATTCACCGGCAGGGTGAAACTGATTTCCCAGCCGGCGCTGGTAGGTGTGTTTACCCCAATTGCCTGGCTAAGATTAGAAGACTGCCCTGGCCACGCCAGATATGCATCTGTACCGTCAGTAAGGGCAAAAGAAACGCCCGGTACAATGTTAGTTCCTGCTAAAACTTCTCCAATTGTAGAAACCGATTCAAAGTCCTCCAGAAGGGTTGCCGGATTGGCCAGGTCAAAGGACACTCTGTCTGTATAAAAGATCACAGAGGCACTGGATACGCCGTAGCACATTAAAAAGATTGAAATAAATAACAGTTTTTTCATAATTCCTCCCTATATAAATTAAATATAAAATATAATAATTTTGTTCTGCAATTTATGTGCCTGCGTTTATGGCGCTGGAAGACCTTTGTTGTAAAGGTTTATAATAAAATGGGGTAAAATTTTTCATATGAAAAAAATGTAATAATGTGAAAATGAATACTTATAATTTATGAAAAAAAGTTCACATTTGTTTTTTTTCTTGGAGTCAGGTCTAAAGAGTTTGGGTTGACATGGGATAATGATCCATAAGTATAAGGGTTAAAAACAAAAAGAGCCGGATGTTCAGACAGGGCAAACGTATGTAATTTATTCAATATAGTGCCTGACCGAAAAATTGCCCATATCCAAGGCGCAGGAAATTCTGAACCCCGATTGTACTATAGTACATGAGGATTTCAGAATTTCGCAGCAACGCGGCAGATGGGTGAGCTTTCGTTCAAATACTAAATAATTAAAATTCATGTCAAAGCAAGATGCGTTTACTCTTCCCGTTCTTCCAAGACCTCTTTGAGAACTGTAAGCGCTGTATTGGCCGCAGGAACACCACCGTAAATACTGGTCTGAAAAATAACTTCGGCAATTTCTTCTTTTGTACACCCCACATTCAGTGCGGCATGGGTGTGCAGTTTGAGTTCATCCGGTTTGGATAATACCGTTAACGCAGCCACTGTCACCAGTTGACGGGTCTTATGGGGTATCTTTTCCCGTGCGTACATCTGGCCGGTAATATAAAGAGACATGTCGCGGGCCAGGTCTTTGTCAAAATGCCGCCAAAGATTATATGGTTTGTCTTCATCCTTAACGGTTGAAAAATATAATTTTGCGGTTTCTCCTGTTTTTTTTGCAATTTCTTTTGGGTCCACTGTGTCCTCCCTATACTTAAGGTGGGCATCCATGCTTAACTAAAGATAAAAGAATGGATGCCCACGAGAAATGTTAAACGTTTAGGAATCGTTCAAAAATAACTTCACATAATCTGTTTACAAAAACCCTTAAAACACTGGGTATTTTGAAAACTGAATGTGTAAACAACGTGTTTCCTTTTCTTTAATGAGAAACACTTGACTAATTTTTGAGCCGACCCTTATCTGTTGGCTTTTTTAAAACCCAGCTGATCCAGTGCAATAATCATCTTGCAGATATTGGAAGAACCTTCAACCATTGAATAGGTCGGGGCATCTCTATAGTATCTGGCAACCGGATATTCTGTGGAGTAACCGTATGCACCAAGGATTCTTAAGGCAAAGTTGGAACATTTTGTAGCAGCCTCCCCAGCCAGGTATTTAGCCATGGCAACATCAAGACCATTGTTGAGCTTTCCATCGTCTTTTGCACAGGCGGCTTTGTATGTCATAAGACGTGCTGCCTCAACATCAACAGTCATCTGGGCGATCATATCCTGGTTCATCTGGAACGTACCGATTTTTACACCAAACTGTTTTCTGGTGTTGCAATATTTGCTTGCTTCATCAAGACATGCCTGGGCAAGACCAACACCGCCGGCTGCGGCAGACAGACGGGTCTGGTTTAAAGAGGAGAAAACAATTTTAGCACCGTCACCGGGTTTGCCCAGGATGTTTTCTTTGGGTACTTTCACGCCATCAAGGAAAACCTCTCCTGTGGGGGATGAAAAAGAGCCTAACTTGTCAAGACCGCTGGTCTTAATGCCGTCAAAGTTTTTTGGTTCAATAACAAAAGCGGAAAGTCCTTTTGAACCGGCATCTTTATCCGTATAGGCATAACAGATGAGAACATCGGCAACATCCGCATTGGAGATCCAGGTTTTGGATCCGTTTATAAGCCAGTGATCCCCTTTATCTTCCGCCGTTGTGGACATTGCCATGACATCTGAACCTGCATCGGGTTCCGTGATGCCGAAACCGCCGATATATTCGGCTGTACACAGTTTTTCAACGTATTTTTTCTTGGCTTCCTCGGTTCCGTATCGAAAAATGGTGTACGCACATCCTAAGACCTGCATATTCACCTGTACTCTTAATGAAGAGGAAACCTTTGCAATCTCTTCGGTGATGATCATGGCAGCCATAAATCCCATGTCTTCTCCGCCATATTCTTCAGGAATAACTGTACCGAAAAATCCAAGTTCCCCTAATGGACGCATCACTTCGTCAATGGGGAGATAATGTTTTTCATCCCACTCATCCACGTTGGGTGCGATCTGTTTTTTGCAAAAATTTCTGATCTCTTTCTGGAGCATTTGAAGCTCTTTTGATAATTTAAAATCCATTGTTTCCTCCTAAACGGTTAAAATTTGCCGGCACCCAATCCCATTGCGTGTGAAAAGGATTTAGCAGCGCTGGTTAGTATGTTAATACAATGTGAAAGATGATCCTTTTTTTTGAGCCGTATTTCCGGTATGGCAAGACTCAGGCTCGCCAGGATCTGTTCTTTATAATTAAACACAGGGGCACTCAATGACCCCAGTCCCGGTGTTCTTTCTCCGAAGCTGATGGCATAACCCTGTCCTTTTATCCTGTATAGTTCTTCAAAAAGCTTATCCGAGTGAACAATTGTGTTTTCGGTCATAGGCTTGATTTTAGTTGTTTTAAAATAGTTATCCTGGAACTCTTCCGATGAAAAGGCCAGAAGACACTTTGCTGAGGCCCCGGCATAAAGCGGGGACTGATTTCCAATGGGCATGCCAGCCTTGAGCACTTTGGGTGATTCGATCGTGTCAACACAGATACGAAGGCTGCCCTCAATAATGTTCAGATGAACGGTTTCTTCAGTATCAAGCGCCACCGCTTCCATAAATTTTCTGCCGATTCGGGTCAGATTGTTGGAGTTGTTCAGGTTGTCCAGAAACCGGTAGAAAATATTGCCGATATAATACTGGCGGGTATCCGGGTCCTGTCTGACAAATTCATAGGATTTGAGCACCTGTAAAATTCTTTGTACCGTGGCCGGGCTGAAACCAAGCTGGGTGGACAACTCCCGGATACCCCAGAACGGTTTGATCTCCTGGAATTTGAGCATGATTTCCAGGGCCTTTTCAATGGAATTTAATTTTTTAGGACTGCCGCTCATATGTCTCCTTTAGTTAGAATCAATCGCTCCGGATCGGTTTTTTCCCTCAGGATCTTAAGCTCACGAGAATTTGGGGGAAGGGTTTGTGTTGCCTTTGATATGTCGATCTTAAAGCCGACATTTTCTTGGATGGTTTCAGGGTCGATTCCGGGGTAAACTTCTTTTAAAACCATGTGCTTTGATTCTTTCTCAAATCCCATAATGCCCATATCCGTCACCACGGCACTTGGACCCCGGGTCATAAGACCCTGTTTTTGTCTGCTGTCGAATCCCGTCAGCCAGCCCGGGCTTGTCATATAGTCAAGGATTTTGACAAACTTTCGTTTTTCAAGTTTCATGAAGATGATATTGGTATCTACAAATGAAGCAACATCGCAGGCACCGCCACTGCCGGGAAATCGGGCCTTTGTATCTTGATAATTCCCAATCATGGTCGAATTCAGATTGCCAAAGGGATCAATCTGGGCGGCTCCGATAATGCCCACAATATTTGATCCGGTTTTTCGATTCTGCATAAAACAAAAAGAATCAATAAGCGAGCAGAATACCTGGGCACCATACATGACCCTGGAATCAGATACAGCTAAGGGTAGTTTTTCCAATTTAGAATCAATGGCACCGGTTTCAAAAAAAATCATGCAGTCAGGTGCATAAATATGCTTGGCGGCAACGGCTGCCAGCATGGATATGCCTGTGCCGCAAAAGACAATATCTTTGTTTTTAATTTGCCGGGCGGCTGCCAGCACCATGATCTCTTTTGATGAATATGTCATTGTATTTTTGTCGTGCCTAATTCCTTTTTGTCTATTTTCGCTTGATTTGGTCTGAATACCCGGTTTCAGGGTTTGCCTTGATGGCTTCCAAACGTTCCCCGCAGGCTTTTTGGATAAATTGAGAATGATCTTTTGTCCCAAGGATATAATCGTTTAAATATTGTTGAAACTGTTCTTGTGTGGCAGCCATATCCCGATAGCTGTCTAAAAAGGGAGCATCATAATCATAGCATCCAAAGCAGGCGGTGGGATACGCACCAAATGGGACATGAACCACAGCATCGACACAAAAGGACGGCAATTGATTGGCACCGGGGTTCGTGTTTAAACTGCCGGCCTCGACAAGCTCGTCGCATGTTACAATAACCGTTTTTGAGGCTTTTGCCTGCTCAACATCCGAGAATGTCAGCCCTTGTATCCTTGTTGTACCTTTTGTATCGGCTTTTTGGGTATGGATAAGTGTAACATCCGGATTGATAGCCGGCACCAGGACGATTTTATCCGGAATTTTATTCCTTGAAAAAGGATTGTCCATAACAATCAGTTTTTTTGCGGCAATTTTTGTGTCGTTTTCCCGTAATTTGTTGTCAAACCCCCATTTATTGATAATATCCGTTCCCAGAGATGTGGTTGTCGGCAGATAGGGAACCCCCATGGAACCGGCAAGAAAGCGCAGGGCCATCTGGAAATTGGTATAGTCTTCCACTAAAATTTTATTTTCGATTATTTGTCTTTTAAAACAGATGCAGGTAGGGGCAAATCGACCATTTCCGGAATAGGCAATTTCAATTTTTGAAACAGCGCCGCTTCCGACAAGTTCGTCCAGTCCCTGCCCGTTTGAATGGGCGTATAAATGAAGGTTGGTGATTCTTTGCCGGATGATTTCGTGGACAGCGGCCATGGGATTTCTGCTAACGGTAAATCCCCCGATGGACAGATGGTCCCCGGGTTTAACATAGGTTTGAACGGCCTGTTCCAGGCACATTGCTTTCTGGTTTGTCTCGATGGAAATCATTTTGGCCTAATTGTTCTGCATGTTAAAACATCGTTTCATTATTCGATTTAAAAATAAACAGGATTTTGGATTGCTTGTCAAGAAAAAAAGTTATCTTATAGCTAAAAAATAGCTTGACAAAATGGGTGAATTATTTAATTTATAAGATGACTTAGAACGCTGTTTTGCAATGTGAAACAGTCCCGGAAAAGTGCCTATCCGGAAAGCTGTAAATCCGGATAAGTTAAATAATTTTTTTTAAGGATAGATATAAAGAAAATGACTGGAATCATATCATGCAGAGAGCATAAAAACTTAATGCCCCCTGCAGATATTGCTTTGAAACGGCAAATTATTGAAGCTTATTCAATAACGAGAAGTACGTCTTTGGTGGCGACTTTGTCATCCACTTTTACGTTGACTTCTTTAACTTTGCCTGCTGTTACCGTGATAATGGGATTTTCCATTTTCATGGCTTCAAGAACTAAAAGCTCTTGTCCTTCAACAACATCATCGCCGGCAGAAACATGTACTTTAAATATTGTGCCGGGCATGGGGGCTAGGATTTCAGTGCTCATTTTCATCTCCTTTGTAAAAAAGATATTGGGTTCTTTTCTTGTCGTCATTAATTTATTTTTTAAACAAGACAGTTTTCGTCTATACTTAAAGAATAGTTTAATGTCAAGTGGGCTGTTCTCAAATCGGCAAAGTATTAATCACAGAAGATATCATAAAAGATTGGCGTTTCCATAAGGGATTCGGAACCAAAAAATATTAATTAATTGTACCGGGAGTAACAAATGAGACAATACTTCGAAAAAATGGAAGAATTTGGTGTGGCACTTAACAAAGGGCAGATGTTAAGTTCAAAAGAAAATGTAAAAAATGTCAAAGAAGTGGAAGCAGGGATTGATGCAGAAGTAGAAAAAGTAAAAAATGCCGGTATGCCCACAGAAAAAATTAACGCAAGGGGCGTGATGACTGTCTGGCAGCGTCTCGAATATCTAGTGGACCCGGGTACATGGAACCCTTTACATACCATCTACAATCCTGAAGACAATATTGAAGGCACAACAAACGTAATTGATGGCCTTGCCAAAATTTCCGGAAAATGGTGTGTGGTCGCCGGATTTGATAATAAAGTCATGGCTGGTGCCTGGCTTCCGGGACAGCCTGAAAATATTTTAAGGGCAACTGATCTTTCAAATCGATTGAATATTCCCCTGGTGTGGCTGGTGAATTGCAGTGGTGTAAAACTGACCGAGCAGGAAAAATTTTATGCCAACAGACGCGGTAGCGGAACAACATTTTACCGTCATGCAGAACTTGAGCAAAATGGAATCCCCGTGTTGGCCGGCATTTATGGGACTAACCCTGCCGGTGGTGGATACCAGGGCATCAGCCCGACCATTCTTTTTGCCCATAAAAACTGTAATATTGCTGTTGGTGGTGGCGGTATCTTAAGCGGCATGTCTCCAAAAGGTCATTTCGATCTTGAAGGCGCAGAGCAATTGATTGCATCTGCTAAAGAATATAAAGCCAAACCTCCCGGATCAGTTGAGATTCATCATGATGAAACCGGTTTTTTCAGATATGTTTATGAAGAAGAAAAAGGAGTGCTTGACGGGCTCAGGGATTACATGAAAGACATGCCGGCATATAACCCTAAATTTTTCAGGGTAGCAGAACCAAAAGCGCCAAAATTTCCGGAAGAAGATCTCTACCGCCTTTTGCCGATTAATCCGAAACAGATCTATAATTTTAAAGAAGTGTTGTCTCGTCTTGTTGATGGCAGCGAACACATGGAATTCAGACCTGATTACGGTCCGGAAGTGTATACCGGCCTTGTTAAGCTGGATGGTTTTTTGTGTGGTGTTATTGGTAACAACCAGGGATGGCTGGGAGAAGATTATCCTGAATATGCAGATTACGGCGGAATGGGTGGTAAACTCTATCGCCAGGGTCTGATCAAAATGAACGAGTTTGTTACCCTTTGCGGACGGGATCGAATTCCAGTGGTCTGGTTTCAGGATACGTCAGGAATTGATGTTGGTGATATTGCTGAAAAAGCCGAACTCTTAGGCCTTGGGCAATCGTTGATCTATTCCACTCAGCAGACAGATGTCCCCATGATGCTGATCACCTTGAGAAAAGGAACGGCAGCAGCTCATTATGTCATGGGTGGCCCCACAGCCAACCGTCATAATGCCTTTACCCTGGGTGTTGCGACTACTGAAATTGCTGTTATGCATGGTGAAACAGCGGCTGCGGCAAGTTTTTCCAGAAGACTTGTCAAAGAGAAAGATGCTGGTCGTCCGCTTGAGCCTGTTATTGATAAAATGAATGAACTGGCCCAGCAATACCATGATAATTCAAGACCTGCTTATTGTGCTAAATACGGTATGGTTGATGAGGTTGTAAAAATGAACGGATTGCGTAATTATTTGAAAGCCTTTGCAGGTGCTTCATACCAGAATCCAAAATCCATTTGTCCCCAGCATCATATGATTACGCCGAGAATTATCAAAGGATAATCAGTGCTTGAACCAAAATTTACCCATATACTTTGGTTGCTTTGAATTATTATAATAGGAGGCCAATATGGCAGATCTCAAATTCTTAAAAATTGAAAACGACGGTCAGGTTGCAAGAATTATCCTTGACCGACCCAAACACAATGTCCTTGATATTCCCATGATGGACGAGCTCAATATTGAGCTTGAAAAAATTGCAGCAGATGATGCTCTTAAATGTGTTGTCATCACAGGTGAAGGCAGAAGCTTTTGCGCAGGCGTTGAGGTCGCAGACCATGCACCGGACAATGTGCATGCCATGGTGGCCACATTTAACAAGATTTTTGAATTGATCAACATGATCGATATCCCCATTATCGCAGCGGTAAATGGTGCATGTCTTGGCGGCGGTATGGAACTTGCCATTGCCTGTGATATTGTTATTGCATCGGAAAAAGCGATTCTGGGACAGCCTGAAATCAAGCTTGGCTTTTTCCCTCCGTATGCTGCGTTAAGACTGCCGGAACTTGTGGGACCGGCAAAAGCCATTGAAATTTTAACAACCGGTCAAAATTATTCCGCCCGGGAATCAAAGGATCTTGGATTTGTTTCAAAGGTTGCCTTGGTTGACGATTTTCAAAGTGTTGTTGATGGCCAGGTGAAACAGATCTGCCATGCAAGTCCATTGATCATCCGCCTTAATAAACGAGCCGTAAAACGTCATATCGGCACCAGTTTTTTCCAGGGTGTTGATCTGGTCAGCAACTATTTTCTTAATACAATGATGAAAACAAAAGATACCCTTGAAGGTATTGCGAGTTTTGAGGAGAAGAGGAGACCTGTCTGGAAAAATAAATAGTTCGAAATCATCACTCTGATGCTCAGGCCGATATTTTGGCCGATTCCCCGTGGCAAGGATTAATCAGCTCCCTGCCACGGGTTTTTCTTTTAAAAAGGCTTTTAACTCAGCAAACACCTTTTTTAGTTCTGCAAGGTGATCCAAAGTGGCCGTAGCATCCTTATTTTTACCGGATAGCTCAAGATGGTATGCCGCTTTTGATAAATCCATGGCTGTTAGATTGGAAGCACCCCCTCTAATGGCATGCGCCTGGCTTTTAATCAGCATAAAATCGCAGGTTTCCATGGCCTGTTCTATTTGCGGGATCTGATTGTCTACGGTGTCAATAAATTCATCCAATACTTCAAAAAAAAATGCTTCGTCATTTTCGAATTCATCCACGGCCTTGGTATAATCTATGGGGTGATTGATCGGTGCTTTTATGCTTTCTTCGGGGGGCTCCATCCTCTTTTTGTGTTGAATTCCATACGTCCATTTTTCTACTATCGAGATTAAATCTTTTTTTGTTAACGGCTTGGTAATATAATCATCCATTTTTGCCTCAAGGCATTTTCCCCGATAGCCTTTAATGGCATGGGCAGTCATGGCAATAATCGGTACCTGTTTCATTTGGGATGCTTTAAAATTATTTTCTTTTGACAAGAGTTGTCTGGTGATCTTTTCTTGTTTGCGGATTAAACCTGTTGCCTTGTAGCCATCTACGATAGGCATTTGGATGTCCATAAGAATCAGATCAAATTGCCGTTTTTTAAATTGATCAAACGCCTGTTGACCGTTCTCGGCAAGCGTTACCTGAAATCCGCTATTGGTTAAGTGTTTGATGGCAATCTGCTGGTTGGTTGGATAATCTTCGGCCAACAGGATCTGTATTTTCTTTCTTTGGTTTTCAAAAATTGAATATTTTGTTAACGGGTGTGAGGTATTTGTTTTGTTGTTAGTATTCTGGTTGTTCAAACTTTGAAAAACCTGGTTGTTCAAAATGGAGATAATCGCCGTTTTTAGATCTTTCCGTTTAACAGGTTTGGTCAGGTATCCTCTGATACCCAGTTCTTTGCAGACTTTTGCATCTCCTATCAACCCCATGGAGGTTAAAAGAATGACAGGGATATCTGCAAATGCCCTGGTTTTTCTGATCTGTTTTACAAATTGAAACCCATTGATTACCGGCATCTGGAAATCGGAAAGGATCATATCAAAAGACTGGTTGTTGCCACTTGCTTTTTCAAGTATGGATAATGCTTGAGAACTATTTTTTGCAACCATTGGTGTGCATCCCCAGGATTTTAAATATTCACTGAAAACAAATAAATTGTTCACATTATCATCAACCACCAAAATGGTTAATTTGTTTAATTCAATCCGGGTGGTTTGCGATTTATTTTTTTCATTGCTGACCCGGTCTTTTTTAAGCAAAATTGTGAACCGGAATGTCGATCCCAACCCCGGTTGACTTTCAAGGCCAATCTCGCCACCCATCATTTTAACCAATCGCTTGGAGATGGCAGTCCCAAGCCCTGTTCCCCCATATTTTCTTGTTGTGGAACCATCTGCCTGGGAAAAACTGTCAAATATTTTATCCTGGCTTTCTTTTGGAATGCCAATTCCGGTATCTTTTACGCAAAATCTTAATTTTATATCATTCCCTGTCTCTTCAAAGGAGTCGGCCCAGATAAAAATTTCTCCCTTATTTGTAAATTTTAATGAATTTCCAACCAGGTTGGTAAAAATCTGCCTGATCCGGCCAGGATCTCCAATCACTTTTTCAGGAATATCCGGAGGGAAAAATGCAATAAATTCCAACCCTTTTTTTTGTGCAGTCAAGGCAAAGGTTGATGCCAGGTCTTCAAATAAAATTCTGAGATTGAAGCCGATATTGTCTAATTCAAGTTTTCCGGCTTCAATTTTAGAGAAATCAAGTATACTGTTAATAATCGATAAAAGAGCTTCTGCCTCGCTGTTAATAGTGGAGACCAGGTTTTTTTGATTTTCTTTAAGCTCTGTGTCGAGGATAAGCTCCACCATCCCCATTATGCCATTCATCGGTGTACGAATTTCATGGCTCATATTGGCTAAAAATTCACTTTTTGCCTCTGTGGCTTTTTCCGCTTCAATCTTTGCTGTCTGCAGTTTTTGTTCAGCCTCTTTTCTTTCTGTAATGTCCGTGATAATGCCTTCGATACCCAGTTCATTTCCCTGTTTGTCCATATAGTAATTGCCGCTGGTCATGATAGGGATGGAACGTCCATCTTTGCGGAAAATTTCCAGTTCGAAATTGGCCACACCCTTGTTTTTTGTTAAAACGTCAATGAATTGAAAATATGGATCGCTATTTTTATAAAAAAGTTGGGATATGTTCTGCCCTATAAGAATATCATCAGAATGATAACCTAAAAGTTTCATTCCGGAAGGAGAGATCATGGTTAAATTGTGGTGGACATCTGTGCGGAAAAAAACATCCTGCATGTTTTCAATAATGCCCCGGTATTTTTGTTCGGAAAATTTCAGTTTTTCTTCTGCATGCTTTTTGTGGGTGATATCACGGATGACAGCCTGGAGGACATTGTTGCCATTAAGCACCATGGAAGTGAGCATGACCTCTACAGGAAAGGTGATTTTAGTCGTTGTGTTCATGTGTATCCATTCAAAGTTACCCCCTCCCTTTTCAAGCGCTTTGTGTATTCTTTTGTTGGCCAATTTAAAAGAGTGTTGGCCATCTGGTTGGTATTCAGGTGAAAAATCAGCAGGATGAAGGGAGCAAAATATTTCTTTGGTAGCACAGCCAAACATTTTTAACGCAGCCAGGTTACAATCAAAAAAACCATTCTCGTCGAGAAGTACAACCGCATCTGAACTGGAATCAAACAGGGTTATAAATTTGGTTTCAGTCATTTTTCGTTCATTGATCTCTTCTTCAAGTGCATGGGTTCTCTCTTGTACCAGTTTTTCCAAATTATCACGATGATTACGAATCTCATTTTCTAATTTTTTGCTTTTTGTGATATCCCGGATATTTGTGATCCATGCCGGTTTGCCTTGATACTCGGTTTCATCAGTCATGACCTCAACATCAATTTGCCGGCCTGATTTTGTAATATGGGTATACCGGTTTGAGACCTGATTGCTTTTGCTATCAATGTTTTTCGTAACCTTTTCGATCTCTTCGATCGGGTGAAGATCGTGGGGTGTCATGGTTTTTAATTCTTGTTTGGAAAAACCATAGATCTTTAAAAAAGCATTGTTACAATCAATGATATGGTAATCTTTCTGATCAAAGACAAATATTGGGTCAGCAATATGGTGGAAAAGTCCCTGGTATCTTTTTTCCATTTTCTGCTGGTCTTTAAACGTTTGGTCCAGGTCGGTTTTAATAACCGCTAAGGCGGCAAAAACAGCTTTGAATGGGTGGTCTTTGGGTATGTTATCAAATTGAGTTCCATGGACATCCCAGTTGATAGATCCCATATAGTTCAGGATTTCATCGGAATATCGATCAATTTTTGCACCGGGGCGGAATTTTTTGATTAGTCTTTGGAGAAAGGAATTCTTGCCGAACGATTTTTTTGGTTTTTGTAACAATTCAAGAGATGTCTGAAGGGCTTGTTGATATGTATCAAAGGCAATCATGGGAATGCCTGACGGTTTAAGCCGGGTTCCGATATTATACATCCATCTGATATGTTGGGGAACATTGTAAACAAAATGTCCGATCAGAGAACCTTGATTTACTTTTTTTTCTAAACAACTCAATACTTTTAACCGGGTCCTTTTTGAAGGGATATTTATGATTTGGCTGTAATCGGAAATTTCAATGTATTGTTTTTGTGATAAATCAAGGCATTCAAGAAATCGGTCATAGTTTTCAAATAAGGCAATTGTTCCTTCAAAACTGATTCTGCCTTTTGGAAAGGCGCTTAAGATATTTTCGTTAACGAGTTCAAACGTCACAGCGTAATCATCTGTTAAAGGGATATCTGTAAAGGCAGGATTTTTTTTTATGGTGACGCCGGTAACAGGACAGGTGGTATCGGTAAAATCAACAATTGTCGGATTTGATTTTTCAGATGTCATATAAATTGAGTGTTCATATAAAGGGTTTGAAAATCAATCGTTTAATACAATGTAAAACAATTATGCAGTTTTTTTTGAAATTTATCAAGGGGGTATCCCCCTCTTATCAGGGCTAACGCATGTAACTTTTCCATATTAATGATTTCAGGTAGTTACGGTTTGAAGGTAAACGCAAATGGAATTATCGTTTTGTATAAGTACCTGCAAAACAAAGAATTAAAATTCATGCCAAGTTTAAATGCGTTTACCCTGCCCCTCTTATTTAATTCCCGTTCTTAAGGCATATCGAGATATGTCGTGTTTTCACAACACAGTCGGGCAGAGTGAACCGGGTCTCAAAATGTAAAGTTATTTTTGAGTGAGCCTGATGGGAGGCGAGGACTGTTTGGGTTATTTTCAAAAGACTTATACCAGAACAATACCCGGAAGATCTTTGGAAACGCTTCCTATTTTTACAGCATCTGTTACACCATTGTTTTTTAGATCCAAAACTAATTTGTCTGCGGTTTCATTTGGTAATGAGAAAATCAACCCCCCGGACGTCTGGGGATCGTACAACAGGTTTTGTTCAACCTGGGTTAATGAGGTTTGGATTTCAAACTGGTTGGCATGAACCATGGTTTGATTGGCTTTGTTGCTGCCTGTGGTTTCTCCTTTTTTATACATCTCAGCGGCATATGGGTAGAAGGGAAGTTTTGCATATTCAATAATAAATTGGTTGCTGCTGCCAATGGCCATCTCCATAAGATGACCCATAATGCCGAATCCCGTGACATCTGTACAGGCGTGAATATCATATTCAAGTGCCGATTCCATGGCCTTGTCATTTAATGCAGCAACAGTAAGTAAAACATCTTTTTCCAGATCAGTAAAAGGCAGTTTACCCGAACGAACAGCATTAAACAGGACGCCGGAACCAATGGGTTTTGTTAAAACAAGTGCATCACCTGCTTGTGAACTTGCGTTTGACAAGATTTTTTCCGGGTGAACAATGCCATTCACGCATAACCCGTATTTGGGTTCTTCATCATCTACGGAATGACCACCGGCAAGTACGGCTCTGGCCTCGGTGACTTTATCGTGCCCCCCCTTGAGTATATCCCTTAAAATACCTGTATCCAGAATTTTAGATGGGAACATGACCACATTCAATGCTGTTAATGGTTTTCCCCCCATGGAATAAATATCAGAGATGGAATTGGCAGCAGCTATCTGGCCAAACCAATAAGGATCATCAACCGGCGGGGTAATAAAATCGATGGTGTTGATCATGGCAGCCTCAGCGGAGATTTTATAGACTGCTGCATCATCTGCTGTGTCATATCCAACCAAAAGATTGGGATCATCAGGGGCGACAAGCCCTTTCAGAGCGTCCGACAAAACTTGCGGACCGATTTTTGCCGCTCAACCGCAGGTCCGGGCTAATCCGGTGAGGGTTTTTTTCTTAAACAGTTTCAAGGTGCCTCCAATGGTTTGTTTTTTATTAGGTGAAAAGATAAGGACGTTTTACCGGCATTCAAGTTGAAGTCGTTATTCGCATGATTCCCAATGGAACAACTGCTGCAAACAACGATTATATGGTCGCTCTTACAAGAAAAGAGGTTATGATGCCGGTCATCGCTTCTAGCATTTCAGAACAAGGGGCAAAAAATCTGGGAATTTTCCAAGCAGCATTCGGTGCGGGTAGTATTGTTATGGCGATTTTCATTTGAATGGTGAGCCGGGAGCCCTCTTTTTCCCAATGGATGAGGAGCAGGCTAAGTCACTATATATTAAAGAAATACCATTGACAGACCCTGTCGAGATCGAGGGTGGTACGGGTGTTGAAACAGGTGAAATGATTTTGAAACATGCGATAAGAGTTTAGAAGCTCTTCTTGACAGGAGACTATTGCATATCCTATGACGCTGGGAGCGACAGTAATGACAATGACACATTTTTTACAATATTTGTGTTGAATATATAATGGGCCGAGAATGGACAGTACCATTAGAGACTAATATCCAAAAAGACATGCCATCTATACCAGAAAAGAATAAAGATAACCTGGTTGCCTTAAGGCAGTTTGTTATGTCTAACCGGAAGTTATTCACCTTACAATGAAAAAGACGAAGCAATTGTTATTGATTATTCCAGTTATGAAGAAATGGTGTCAAGTTTCACTGCTGTCTGTGTGAAAAAGAAACGAAACCAGGAATTGTTCCAAAAAAAATTCTGTTTTCAAACTGAAAAGATTCCGACCCTTGAAGAACTCGGTCAGGCCTTTGGAATCACAAGAGAGAGAGTCAGACAGATACTCAATAAAGGTGTCCGCAAGTTCAAACACAGGGTTAACATGGATAGGGTGAAACATTTTTGGGAAAGAATTGACCGGGTCGTGGTCAGTGGTGGTGGTATTGTTCATTTAGGGGTATTACCCTCAGTCTTGCAGGAAAACTTCAATTGGCAGACTACTCCGCATCCCCTTGCATTAGGACAATTGCTTAACCTGCGGGAATTCGAGGAGGGCAATAAAGACATAAGTGATCTTATCACAGCAGACTGTGATTGCCCTTACTGTGATAAGGTATTGGACCGAGTTAATAATTTGGACTTTTCAGTAAATGAATCTTACCATATTGAGGTTCTATCATTAAAACTTAAGGATTATTGTCAAATCCATTGCCCGAATCAAGAACCTGTTAATACTTTCTACAAGGCGTTTATTGAAAATTTGATTGACCGAACGAGTGGAGATTTGATCCTGCATAAAAACATTGTGATGCCTCACAATAAATGGCTTGAAAATATAGTAATTCGCTTGAAGATGTGGTCTGCCATGTTCTTGAAGCTCATGGCAAGCCCATGCATTTCAGTAAAATTGCCAATAAAGTTCGTAAACAAAATATAAACTTTAAAGACTTGTCAGATCGCAATGTCCATGCCTCAATCGCACGTTATGCCAAAATCAAAATTTCCAACCGGGGAACCTATGGCCTCAAATCATGGAAATTTAAAAAATATCGGTCTGTTTCGACTGCAGTCGAAAAATTTATTGATGAAAAAGGTCTACCGCAACGGAGGCAGGCTATTATCAAGCATCTTGATGGAGAATTTACCGATACAAACATTACAGCATCACTGATGGTTGAAACAAGATTTAAAAGTATCGGTGACGGGATTTACGACCGGCAGCAAAACTGGCAGAAAAGAACGCTTGATGACCTTACCGAACATTTATCTAATCCTGTGGCAGAATTCGTCCGGTATCTGACAGGGCGGAACAACACATCTTATAAGCTTGTGATGGCCTTTATTTTTATTCGGAGTATGGATGAACAGGGTGCCATTTATCTGTTTAAATTCAAAAATATGTTTTATAATTTTTACCTGTCCCGTTATAAAAAAGGACTGGTCGTTGAAATTGATACAGCGGCAATGAGCCATATCGGGAAATCGCTCAAAAATGAAATTACAAATAGAACAAGTAAAGAATCTTTGAAAAGTTTTCTAAAATCCCATTATTTTGTCCGGTATTCCCAGAATGGCAGAAAAATCAAACTGATCGACAGGGTCTTTTCTGAACTTAACAGCGTTTCCATAAGAGACAGCCTGCTCATTGTTATTCTTAAGGCCATTGATAACTATTTTCAAATAATTTCTCCTGATATAATTACCTATGTACATAACCCAAAAACGTCTTCTAAAGATAGGGAATCTGTTTCAGAAAAAAACAGGATTTTCTCGGCTGACTCTATGAATAACGCCACCACAACCCTAAATATTAAGAAAAAAAGATGGGGCAAAATCAGGTTATGAACCCCAAAAAAAATAAGAGAACCTGGTGGTGTGATATCTGTCACGTACCCCTTTAAAAGACCATTGTCTTTCCTGTGGATCGAAGGGCAGGGATATTTGTTCAGCAACTTTAGTCCCGGTCTTCAGGCCGGAGATTCAATACCTGAAAAAACAGATTGACCCGGAGATCCATCCGCTTTTAAAAGAGGGGGAAATCTGGATCTCACCCAGAAATTGCACTTACTATTAGCCAGGGCGTGCCCATTGCCAAGCTGACGGCGGCCAATGGCAATGCAAAAAAGTTGGAGAAGAGCAAGTCATTAAAACCCTTGAACCGGACGTTGGAAAAATGCCTTACCGCCTTGAGACAGGCCAACAAGGGGTATATTGAAAATCTGCAATATGAAGTTGAGGATTTTATCCGTCAAACCGCAGCATCTTATCATGGAAAAACAACCATGGTTTTTTTTTCCGGGGGTAAGGATTCAACCGTTGTCTCCCATTTAATGATGAATGCCATGGGGCGCAGTGATGTGCTTCATATCTTTGCCGATACCACCCTCTGGTTCGTGGATATGGACATGAGGGGGCGGATTTAGTCAATGAGAATGAGCGTGTTCCGGCGATCGTTTTAGTCTTGCCACCCAGTTGAAAATAATCAGGCCTGTGAGTATGGCTGCGGCAATCAATTGAATACTCTCGGGGAAAATTTCTCCTGCCTGTCCAACAATGGCATTGGCCTGGATGCCGGATAAATCATAGATCATATCTACAATAAACCCAAAAACCAAGGCACACAGTGAGATCATGGTCAGATAGATAAATAATGCCTTTGTATTAAATAAATTTTTTACTATATTGATGGTGGCTGCATTGGTGGCCGGTCCTGCAAGTAGGAAAACCAGAGCGGCGCCGGGATTTAGCCCCTTTAATATCAATGCTGCTGCAATAGGGGTGGAGGAGGTGGCACATACATACATGGGAATTCCGGCAATCAGCATGACCAGCATGGATAAAAATCGGTGATCATTGGCCCAGAGGGTCAGATCTTCGGGAAAAAAAAAGGTGATCATGCCGGCAATCAGGATACCCACGGCAAAAGGTTTGGCAATGTCTGTCAACAATTCGCCATAGGCATACTTCATTCCGCGGGTTAGCTTGGCAATGAGTGTTTCATTATCTGGCTGTACGTCTGCACAGCTATCGGTTGAACACCCTCAGCCACCACCGGGCTTTTGGATAGAGGGGGGGGGAGCGTCTTCTGTGCCAAAAAAATTTTGTGCAATACCGGTTGCAACTGCGGTGATAAAAGCTGCTATCGGTCTGACAACCGTCATGATAGGGTCGAGCATGGCCCAGGAAATGGCAATGGAATCAACACCGGATTCGGGCGTTGCGATCATGAATGAAAGCGCCGCGCCGCTGTTAGCCCCTTGTTTTTTTAATCCTGTGGCAACAGGCACCACACCGCAGGAACACAATGGGATTGGAATGCCGAACAGGGCGGATAAGATGACGGGCCTGACTTTTCCAGTGCCCAGGTATTGCTTAATCTTGTCTGCTTTAAAAAAGAGATACAGGATTCCGGCCACAAAAAAGCCGAAGAGCATGTAAATGGCAACATCCAGATAGATATACCAGGATTCTTTCAAAATTTCATATATTAGAGTCATGTCTTGGTGTTTCCTTTATAATTTAATGTTGGACGTGGGTAAGACTCATGTTGATTAATGCGGCAACGTGATCGTCATCAATGGTGTAATACATGATTTTTCCATCCCGTCTGTTTCTTACAATTTTTTGTGTTCTCAAAATCCGGAGCTGGTGGGATGTGGCTGAATCTGTCTGGTTGCAAATGACTGCAATGTCACAGACACAATGTTCCTGCTTTAAAAGTGCCAGGACAATTTTGAGCCGTGTGGGATCACTCAATGCTTTGAAAATATCCGCCATTGAACTGATAATTTCTGGCTGAGGAATCGTTTTGATTGTTTCTAATACTTTTTTTTCATTAATGCATTTTTCTACGCAAATATCCATCTATCACCTCTTCATATGAACAATTGCTCATATGTTAGAATGAATGGATGGCAAAGTCAACAAAAAAAGGAAACTTATTCTTTTACAATTTTATTCATGGCAGTCTGGGCATCCAGGACAGCCGTATAAATAAGGTTGGAATGTTTTTTTTCTTTGATAATCCCGTCAGAACCGATCTCCATGTAAGATGGGCTTATTGCGCCGCCAATGGCATAAATTCCCGGACGACTGGTTTCAAGGTTGTCCGACAGCATTAACAGTCGCTCACCCTCTTTTGCAATTTTGCAAATGGCACCGGTACAGGTGATTTGCTGTAAGTTTAGGGCATCAAAAATAGCAGAAGGCCCATGGGTTCCGATGCAGGCGATGACATTTTTCATAGGAAAACTCATTCCCTGGTACAGATACAGATCATTTCCCATGACAGATGAGGTGGTTTGATGAATATATAGACGATCAATCCCGTCGGCATCGACTTCTCCGATTTTTGGGATGGCTTTTTGCAAAATTTTTATATGGCCGCCCAAAAGAACTTCTTCTCCCAGGTCACGGGCCGTGTCTTTGTTAATTTCAAAGGTTTCTTTTATATGTGCCCAATAGACCGAGGTGTCATGGTCTTTGGCTTCACGTTTGATTTTGGATAGAGAGCAGACCACATCGGCTGCGGCATTCCCGCCGCCAATAACCAGGACATTAATACCAATATAATCCTCACCATTTTCAATATTTCTGGCAACGGTTTTAGCCTCCCCGTAAATACCAAGATCATTGGGAATGTTGCTGCCAAAACCAAGGATAATATTTTTTGTCAGATAAGATCCTTTATCGGTTTTTACAATATAATCCGGAAACTGTCCCTCTATCTGTTTGAACTCTTCATTATAATGAACAGCCAGGTCGTTTTCTTTAATAACGGTATTTGCCTGGTCAACATAGGCTTCCACAGGAATTTTTTCATCCGGCGGTTTAATGTCCAAAACCGGAAAAGGATCCGGATAGCGCTTGGGTATGGTGGGGTAAACTTTTTTCCCTTTAGGATAGGTATCAATAATGCCCTGCATGGCGTGGCCGCCTTTTTCTAATATAATAAAAGGCCTGCCCTGTTGTTTGGCCAGAAGCCCTGCGGCAATCCCCCCGGGGCCTGAGCCGATGATAACTAAATCGTAAGTTGCGGCCATCTTATATCATCTCCTTGTAAAAAAGTTCGTGAAATGGAATAAATTAAAATAACATAATAAATAAACTATTGTCCATTTATATCATTTGTAAGGTAAACGATACCTGTGGGATCACAGCCCATATAAAGAAAAAGGAAGATAGTATGGAATATGACTATATGATCGATAACGGACTTTTATTGCCCATGACAGATGATTTGCCCATCATCGAAAAAGGCGCTGTTCTTGTTAGAAATGGTGCAATTGAGGCTGTCGGTCAATCCAAAGAGTTTGAAAATGCAGATGTTAAGGTTAAAATTAATGCGGAAAATAAAATTATCATGCCGGGTCTGGTGAATTGTCATACGCATATGCCCATGTCCATGTTTCGGGGCCTGGCAGATGATTTGCCATTGGATGTCTGGCTTAATGAGCATATTTATCCTGCTGAAGCCCAGCATATCAATCCTGAATCGGTTGAAAAATGGAGCCTTCATTCGTGCAAGGAAATGTTACTTTCGGGAACAACGAGCTGTTGTGATGGTTATTTTCATGAAGAAAATGTTGCAAAGGCGGTGGTTGATTCCGGTATTCGGGCGGTGGTGGGACAGGGTGTTATTGATTTTCCGGCCCCGGGGGTTCCAAATCCCAAACAGAATGTCGATTTTGCCATTGATTTTGTTAAATGTTTTCAAAAAGGCTTTCCAAGGCTTTTTCCTTCAATTTTCTGTCATTCTCCTTATACCTGTTCAAAAAAGACATTAATTGCAGCTAAAAAAGCGGCTAATGAATTGGACGTCTTGTTTCAGATTCATGTGGCGGAAACTCAAAATGAAGTGAATATGATCCGGGAGCTTGGTAAAAAATCTATTGTGCAATATTTAGATGACATAGGAGTGCTGGATCGAAATACGCTGATGGTTCATTCGATATGGGTAGATGATGAGGATTTAAGAATCATACAAAAAACTGGTGCTGCCATTGCACATTGCCCGGAGTCCAACATGAAGCTTGCGTCGGGTATAGCGCCTGTGCCCAAGATGATGGAAAAAGGTATCCCTGTGGGGTTGGGTACGGATGGGTGCGCCTCCAATAACGACCATGACCTGATGGCTGAAATGGATACGGCAGCAAAGCTTCATAAAATCGCACTTCTGGATCCCTGCGTCATGGATGCTCGAACAACACTGAAAATGGCTACAATTGAAGGAGCAAAAGCCATTGGTTTGTCTAAGATTACAGGCACCATAGAAAAGGGGAAGAGGGCGGATGTTATATTGGTCGATTTGGATAAGCCCCATGTTACACCGATGTATGATCCCTATTCCACTCTGGTCTATTCGGCCAAGGCATCGGATGTAAGTTTTGTCATGGTGGATGGGAGTATTCTGGTCCAGAATGGGGTGTTAACTTGTGTTTGAACTGCTCTTTGAGGAGTTTTACCCACAAGCTCACCCGCCGGCAGCGTCCATCTGCGGTGTTGTTTCGAAATCATGCCAGATTTTAAAAGTGGTCTCATGTCAGGGCTAACGCATGTAACTTTTCCATATTAATGATTTCAGGTAGTTACGGTTTGAAGGTAAACGCAAATGAAAATCTCATTTTGCATAAGTACCTGTAAAACAAAGAATTAAAATTCATACCGAGTTTGCATGCGTTTACCCTGGGTCCCATGTACTTAGTACACTCCGGATTCAGAGTCCCTTGCGCCTTGCATATGGGCCTTTGTGAGCTTTGCTCCTCTACGAGCCGCCCAAATACTGGATTTCGGGTCGGGCGCCAAATAAAAAAATGCGGCCTGTCTGTCAGGGTCAGGACAGAACAGGCCGCTGGATAATGCTTGCCAAGGAGATGGGGTAAACTTTGGGTCAACTGTTCCCTGTCATTATCTGTTAGATTAACTATATAAATGGTAATTAATTGTCAATATAAAAGATAAAATTAAGCTAAATATTTCCAATTAAAACCATAAACAACTATAAATAACTTTTAATGGAGCACAAAAAGACAAAAATTAGAATTTCGAACCTTAAAAAAAATTAAAATCGGTGTGATTTGTAAAGGATATTAAATGTATACAAAAAGAATTTTTTAAGTATTCTGCTCCTTTTTAAGAAAAATGATAACCGGGGTTTGTCTTTAAAACAAAAAGCAATGAACTCGTTATAGCGAATGAAGTTCACGTATCTGCCTGAAAGGATAAAAAATTTGGGTTGTCACAAAAAGGATTACAGTATATATTTTAATTTCTTAACAAGGTTAAATATTGACAAGGAGCATCCTATGTTAGAGCCACTGTTTATCAAAGCAACAAGCCTGTCCGATGCCTGGTTTCAAACCCTTTACCGGTGTGTGGAATCCGGCAGGCCGTTTACCATTGATCGTGGATCATTTGAGGGGCAAAAGCGACTGGAATTTGATTTTATCACTATACATATCACTCACCCGTCAAGTATCCCTTTGCTGCCAAAGGTCAATCCGGCCCTGGGGTTTCCTGATCCGGTGGACGAGGACTATCTGGATGACTACCTGCCATACCTGATGACAGGTGAAGAAAAAGAGGGTGAGTCTTATACTTACGGGCAACGGATCTGTAAGTGTGAATTAGAGTATCTGCCTGATGACTATAAAATGATGACGGAAATTCTGGTTCAAGAGAAAGAGATCTGGGAAGATAGAAATATTCTTGTCAAGGAAGAAGACCAATATTTTGTTAACCAGATGGAGTTGATGATCTGGACTTATAAGAATAGAGGGCACAGGAACAATCAAATGATCATGCAGGTCGGGCAACCCACAGATATGATTCTTGTCGATCCCCCTTGTCTTCGTCATATAGATACTCGGATACAGGATGGCAAACTCCATTTTTTCCCCTATTTTAGATCCTGGGATTTATATGGCGGATTTCCGGCAAACCTGGCGGCCATTGAAATGATGAAGCAATATTGTGCGGAGCAGATCGGGGTTGAAAATGGTGAGATTATAGCATCTTCCAAGGGATTGCATATTTACGACTATGTCTTTGAAATTGCAGAATCAATAAGAGGCCGCAGTATGGGCGAGTTTAGGAATATGTCCGAGTAAGGGTCCACTCAAAAATAACTTTACATTTTGAGAGCCGATTCATCCTGCACGACTGCGTTGTGAAAAAACGACATGTCTTGATATGCCTTAGGAATCGTTACAAAATAACTTGATCTAAATTGTTTTCAAAGTCCCTTAAAAGACTGGGTATTATGAAAACAAAAGATCAACTAATTTTGGAGCCGATCCTTAGTTCCCACACCTTACCGGCCGGGCGGCTCAACTTGCAAAACTGGTAATTAATTTTTAAGAGAGCCTTAAGTGAAAAAAAAGAAATTTAAAAGGGCTTTTTGAAATTTTTCAAAAAGCCTTTTTGTTTTTTAAGAGAAACTTATTTATTCAGCAGAAAGATCAATTTCACACTGGTCGTTTAAGTGAAGCCTGAAAATATAAATTGCCAGTGCTACAACCGGCACTGCCAGGATAAAGCCGAATATCGGAAGCAGTGTAACACCGATAATGATAAGGCCAAGTGCTGCACCAAGCATTATTGTACCCAACATAAGCTTTGATATTTTTTGAGGTACACAGTCAGTTACTTTCATGATATCCTCCTTCTTTTTTATGATTCCTTTTAACAGTCGTGATTTTTTTTTAGCATTTGCCGGAAAGATATTCGATTGTTTGGATTTGAACATTGATCGTCATTGTCATTTTTTTAAAAAAATATGGCAACTGCTAAAACTGTTTTAATAACAATAATATAAGGATGAGATCGAACAATGCAAGCCAATGGATGAAAATTTCAATATGTTTTGAATGGCGCGCTATCAACAATAAACATCCTGGCTGTAAAGTGTATAAAATATCCAGATTGAGAATTTTCTTTGCAGCAACCTTGCAATTTGATAGGGTGCTGGCCGTTGTAATTGCGTTAGAATCGATGAGGGAAACAAAGAATGAATCCAAAGTGGCAGATCGTGTTTTGTGATGAAATGGAAGATGGTTGTCCAGTTACACAGTTTATTAATACCTGTCAGCCCAAACACCAGGTGAAGATACTAAGGCTGCTATCGTTACTCGAAGAACAGGGACCGACATTGCCAAGGCCCTATGCGGATATTTTAACAGACGGGATTCATGAACTGCGGTTTTCTTTGTCCCGGGATAATGTGAGGGTACTGTATTTTTTTTGTTATCAAAGATTCATTGTCCTGTATTCAGCCTTTTTTAAAAACACACGGAAAGTGCCGGAAAGACATATTAATAAAGTGGTAAAATATAGAGATCATTTTCTTAGCAGGATATCAAAAGCAAAGCTTGAAAAGGTTAGTCATGTTATTTTTTAAAGACCTTTTAGAAGAGAAATTTGAAGACAAAGCGTTTAGTGAGATTTTCAAAAAAGAGTGCCATATCTGCAAGAATACTGTGCGACTGGTCGCCAGGCTTGAGGCGAATCCCCGGGCCCTTTTAAAAACTCTTGCACGGAATAACATTTCCCAAAAAGCCTACAATGACCTGAAAGAAGGCGAAAATTGCAATCCAGATATTGCTTTGAAATTATATGGTGATCTGAATATGAATGGGGATGATTTGAGGAAAAATTGTCCCAAATTAATTTTATCACTATCCGATCAGGGCTAACTCATGTAACTTTTCCATATTAATGATTTCAGGTAGTTAGTGTTTGAACGAAAACTCACCCGTCGGCAGCGCCCATCTGCTTCGTTGCTGCAAAATCCTGAAATCCTCATGTACTATAGTACACTCCGGTTTCAGAATTCCTTGCGCCTTGCATATGGGCAACTTTTCGCCCAAACACGGAGTTTTCGGTCAGGCACTAGTTACGGTTTGAAGGTAAACGCAAATGGAATTATCGTTTTGTATAAGTACCTGCAAAACAAAGAATTAAAATTCATGCCAAGTTTAAATGCGTTTACCCTGACTATCCGATAGTTGCCACAGTTTTTAATGAAAATTTGTGATATATTTCAGGAATGAATGTTGATTATACCAATCCTTTGATAAATGCATCGGTCAAGGTTTTCACAGTGTTAGCCAGTATTGATATCCAGTCCGGGAGCGCCGACCATAAAAAAAACTCCCATCCAAAAAGGATATGTGAACTCATTCATCGGTCTGAACGGACATGGTATCAACGGATTTTTCATCATTAATTTCACCGAGTCCTTTTTGCGGCAGATCTATGTCAACCTGTTTAACACAAAAAAGAGGGCCTCCATGGAAGACCTCCATGATGCAGCCGGGGAATTGACAAACATGATTTCCGGCAGCGCAAAGGCAGAATTGTCCCAGAAAGGATTTTTAAGGAGCGGCTTCATCAACGGCATTCTGGACGAGACCAACACCTGGCATATTCCCATTGGCAAGGGCAATCAAATCTGCATGGCTTAGTATCTCTTCAGCCTGGCGGGATGGAATGATATGCTTTTGTTCGGTTAATGATTCTTTAATGGGTATGACTTTAGATGAATAATCGATCAAATCTTTTTCTAACCAGTCATCATATTTTGTAATGAATTTATTAAGGTGATTATCAATCAATGGGGATCTCCCTTTTCGAGAATAGACAGGATATATTCAAAATTTTGAGGGTCGATATCCAGATTAACCCGCTGAATCTTTTGGCGCTGAATCTTTTGGCGCTGAATCTTTCGAGTGTTTGAAATTCTTTCAATAAGGATATCATAGACATAATGGGTGGCAAAAATAATCTGGCAGGAATCAAGCATCGTCTGGATGATGTCAATATCATCAATGCCTGCATGGATTCTATTTAACGTGGTTTTCGATGAAAACATGGTGGATTTAAAAAATGCCTTTGAACTTTTCTGTGAGATACAGCAATAACCAACCGTAGTACCGGCAGGAAGCTGAAGAATCTGATCCATAATGTAAAAATTTGTCCGGATCAAAAAACCTATGGTCTGAATGGAAAGTTCAGGCACGGCTGAATTGAGGTCTTGTAAATGGTTCATGCCGCAAAGGATAAGATCGTACTCTTTGATGCGGTTTGAGAATTTGCCGGGCAGGGTCTGGATGTCCTGAATCAGCATGAGGTGGGACTCGATGGGGTATTTTGTTTTTATTTTTGCATCAATGGAATTTAATATTTCATAATTGCAGTCGATCAGGATCACTTTTTTTGCTTTTTTTGATCGTAACGCGTTTTCAAGAAGGCCTGTAGTGAATACGTCAATAATATGATCTGTTGAAAAGCCGGCATTACGGGCATTAGAAAAGGCCTGGTCAAATATATCTTTTAATGGCTTTGAATTTTCATTTTCAGGGTTTTTTCTGACATAAGTCCCGGAGCCTTTGATAATGTTCAGGTATCCTTTCCGCTCAAGTTCTTTATATGCCGTGGCAACTGTATTCCTGTTTATATTTAAAAACAATCCCATCTCTTTGGCAGAAAGAAGTGGATCTCCCGGTGTCATGCGTCCATCAACGATCATTGCTTGAAGTTGACGTTTTATCTGGGCTTTGATGCTTAACGGAAAGTTGGCAATCAATTTAATATCCATAGTTACATATATATATAGGTAACTATGGATGTGTCAATGATTAAAATTTTATAAGATATCCGGGCCAGCTTGTGTTTGAATCAAAGATATCCTAATCTTATTGGCGCTTAATAAAAAGGATAATATATATGGAATGGCAGCTGAAATTATTTAAGGAGCTTGGAATTGACGAATTATATGAATTGTTGAAATTGCGGGTGGATGTGTTTGTGGTTGAGCAAAATTGTCCATACCCTGAGATAGATGAAAAGGATCGGTATGAAAAAACAATCCATCTGCTGGGAAAAGATCATGGAGGGACGGTGGTTGCTTATTTGCGAATATTGCCTCCGGGACTGAGTTTCAAAGAAGTGAGTATCGGGCGTGTGGTGGTTGCCAAAACAGCAAGGGAACTGGGGTTGAGCCATAAAATGGTGCAAAAAGCACTGGGAAAAATATCGCTGGCCTGGCCGGGCGAGAATATTAAAATCGGTGCACAGCTTTATTTGAAAACATTTTATGAAACCTATGGTTTTAAGCCTGTGTCAGACAGCTACCTTGAAGATGGTATCCCTCATATTGATATGCTGAAAATTTCATGAACTATCCAGGTTGGATTTGCATTGGATTTAAATCTATTGTAAGCTTGCTTTCAAATGATCAACTTAAAGGCCCTATCGCTCCAATAAGTTTTGACTAAGACATTTTAGATGGTTGCAGGTGTTTCTAATCTATCTGAGGCAAGATATGCGTATTAAAGCTGTCATAGTTCTTGTTCTTTTGTCTATATTTTCAATCCTGTTTTCGGCTCAGGCAAAAAGCTCACTTGAACCTGAGCATGTCCTTTTGCTGAATTCGTATAACCAGAGAATGACATGGGTTAAAGATATTATAAGAGCAGTTGAAGATGTTCTTGATCCTGATAACAATAATATTATTCTTCATATATCCAATATGGACTCGAAACAGTTCTATTCCCAAAAATATTTTAATTCATACAAAAGTTATCTAAAAAATAAATACGCAAACAATAATTTTTCTCTTATTCTTTCATCGGACAACAATGCGTTTGATTTTCTCTTGAAAAATCGAGATGAACTCTTTCCAGGAACGCCTGTTGTTTTTTGCGGAGTGAATAATTTTATGGATGAACAGATAAAAGAGTCAGATAAATTTACAGGTATTGCTGAAATAATTTCAGCACGAAATACTGTTGAAATGGCCCTGAAGCTTCATCCGGAAACAAAAGAAATTTTTGTCGTCAATGACTACCTTGAGACAGGCAGGGCATGGCAAAGAGATATAGATGCGGCTTTGGCCGATATGAAAGAGAAAATTAAAATTACCTATGCCCCAAATTTAGCAATGGATGCGCTCCAGGCAACAATCGCCAATCTTGATAAAGATACGGTTGTTCTTTTAGGAGTTTATTTTGCGGACAAAGAAGGCCGTTACTTTACCTACGAAAAAGTCGGCGAAATGATTTCAGAGGTTAGCCAGGTGCCGGTTTATTGCCTGCTTGAGTTTAATATGGGCAAAGGTGTTGTGGGCGGGGAAGTAATCAGCGGCTACTACCAGGGTCAGGCC
>JAKIUJ010000210.1 GCA_021647625.1 Desulfobacula sp. | reverse complement strand
CCCTGCCCCATTCGTTTAGTGCCTTTTCCCCAACTTCAACGGCAATTTCATCAATATCACGATCCACTTTTTCTCCGTCAACTTCAACTTTTGTGTCAACATTAAAATAAGGGGCAATTGATAATAGCTTAAGGTGATCTTTTATTTTATAATCATTGGTTTCTTTTTTTGCAGCAGCAAGAAAAATTTCTGCCACACCGCGGCCATGATCTGAATGGGCAGCAGCCCCGCCTGCGATCATCCGGATAAAATTTCTCGCAGCAATGGTATTCGGGGTTGCACCGCACAATCCTTTTCGTTCATCTTCTCCTTCTATGCCTGATTTTGGTAAAGGAAGGCGACACGGCCCCATGCTGCAATTTTTACAACAAACGCCTTGAACTCCGATGTTGCAGGGTTTCATATTCTCGGCCCGGTCAAAAACGGTTTCAATATTCAACTCCTGGGCTCTGGCTATCATTTGTTGCGTGGCAGCATCTATGGAAACTGCTTTAGGATCTGCTTTTTTTCGTTCCTTTACTTTCCCTTTCTTTTCAAGTTTTTTTTCCATCTATAGATTCTCCTATTTTTGCATATCATTAAAAATAATAGAGTTTGCTAAATGTGTATCTATATTCCCGCCCGGCATTAAAAAATCTGAAATCCGGGATGGTTTTTTCAAAAAGGAAACAAGCACTTTGTCTGCATCACCGGTAATAAATGAAATCAGATTAATACCGGATTTTTCAATTATTTCGGATTGAGCATCCGTTATGGCTCCGCAGATGAGTACATCCATATGAAAATTTTTTAAGTTTGATGCGATTCGGGTCGTAATTTTGGGATTAAAATCCTCAAACCGCCGGCTTATAATTTTGAAATTTTCAACCTGAACGATCATCAGCGTATTTGCAGAGTCAAAAACAGGTGAAATTCGATTGCCCCAAATTGTAATTGCAATGTTCACGTTTGCATGTCTCCTTTTCTATGCTGCACTAATTACCAGATTAATCACCAATGGCCGTCTTTATTGGCACCATCTGCATAAACAACATTGCCCTGCTTAAATTTTTGTACTATATCAATTACCCTGCCAGCCTGATCATTAACCACCTTCACACCGGCAGTTTCCAACGTTTTAAAGGCATTGGGACCGCAAAACCCTGTCAGCAAAACGCTTACTTCTGCATTGCTGACCATGGCGGCCGCTTGAATCCCTGCCCCCCTAAATGCATTCTTATTTTTTTCATTATCAAAGGCTTCAAATTCAAGGGTTTGTGTATCCAGAATAAGGATATAAGAAGCCCTCCCAAATCTTGGATCAAGTTTGGAATCAAGCGTATCGCCCAGGGATGTAACTGCTATTTTCATTTTCTTTTTCTCCTTTGCTGATTCTTACACCTGGCCACCACCACCACAGACCTGGTCATTTCTGATTTCAGTCAGATTGCCCGCAATCAGGTCCGCTACAACAGGACCTATTTCTGTGCGCTGGTCATCGTGATACACATGAATGCCCACCTGCTTGAACCCCATCAGCGGCCGCATGCCGATGCCACCGACAATAAGTGCGTTCACCCTGTTTTCAGATAAAAGACTAACAGGAACCATACAACCGCCCTGGACATGCTCCTGATTATGCAGGATTGATATCTCTTTAATCTGAGCATTTTCAACATCCACTAAGGTAAACACGTCACAATGGCCAAAATGACCGGATCGAGTTCCGTCGAGTCCGCCCTGACCGTTTGAAGGGATTGCTATTCTACCGTCTTTCATAATTTTGTTTCTCCTATAATTGTTATTGTATATCTATCCCAAGCCCCTTAAGTGCAGGTCAATAAATGAAAGCCTGTTAAATACAGGTTGGCAATGTATGTTCTCCCATATCTGCATAACCTCAATAATAGCTTGTGAGTCCTTGTTATATTCAAAAATGGTTTCTTTTTGGATCATGGATTCCGTAAAAATTTGATCAAAAGAGATCTTCCCGACACACTCGATTTGATGTTCTCTGGCAAGCGTCTCAATTTCTTTTGTTAGATCAAGATTCAAATCATATTTATTAATGCACACCATGGCCGAAATATTAAAATGCTTACATAGCTGCCCCACCCGTTCCATATCGTGTAATCCGGAAAGTGTTGGCTCTGCTACAATCAACACAGCCGTTGCCTGCCCGATGGAAGCAATCACCGGGCACCCAATACCGGGAGGGCCGTCCGTTAGAATAAAATCCAAACCTTTTTTTTCTGCTGTTTTCTTTGCTTCCTGTCGGACAAGCGACACCAATTTTCCCGAATTCTCCTGGGCAATACCCAGTCTTGCATGAACCATGGGACCAAACCGTGTGTCGGACTTATACCATTGCCCGCAAATTGTTACAGGAAACTCAATGGCCTGCTCCGGACACAGATCAACACATACTCCACAGCCTTCACATTCTATCGGGTCAATTCTAAAATCGCTTTTCACAGCATCAAAACGGCACACTTCAATACACCGACCGCACAGGGTGCATCTCTCAGGATCAATGATTGCTTCGTGCCCCCCCAAAAATTCATTGGATTCTTTTACATCAGGGGTTAAAATCAAATGAAGATCCGCTGCATCAACATCTGCATCACAAAAAATTGTATTCTGGGTTAGCGAGGCAAAAGCTGCTGTAATACTTGTTTTTCCGGTACCGCCTTTTCCGCTTAAGACAACCAATTCTTTCATCTATCTGACCCCCGTTTTTTCTACCAAAAGTTCTATTGTCAGAAACAATGCCTGGAACTTCTCTTTGTATCCCGGAAGGGTGTCCGCAATCATCTGGCCATTGGAATAAATCTGCGCGATTCTTTTATCAAAAGGGATTTCCATCAATATGGGCAGATCTTCTTTTTTGGCATATGTATTTACATCATCATTGCCCACACCCGCCCGGTTGATCACAAGTCCACAGGGAATATCAAGGAGCTTTACCGCTTCAAAAGCCAACTTAAGATCATGAAGACCAAAGGGGGTTGGCTCAGTTACAAGTATTACAAAATCCGCCTTGTTCATCGCAGCGATCACCGGGCATGATGTACCGGGAGGTGCATCAATAATGGTAATTTGATCCGGATCGGTAAAGGATCTTACTTTTTTAATAATAGGGGGAACCATCACCTGGCCGATATCCATTCGACCATGAATGAAAGAAATTTGGTTTACCGAACCATGCTCAATCCAGCCCAGAGACTGTTCTTTTTCCACGACGGCATTTTCAGAACAAACCTCAAAACACCCGCCACAGGAATGGCAAAGATTATCAAAAACCATGACATCTTTTTTCAAAACAGCAATGGCACCAAACCGGCAGATATCCATGCATTTTCTACAAAAACTGCATTTCGACAGATCGATGCCGGGTACCGGTGCATTTACCGTTTCTTTTTTTTCAATTACAGGGTTTAAAAAAAGATGTGCATTGGGTTCTTCAACATCGCAGTCCAGCAATTGAACCTTCTGTTTTAGAGCAACAGCAAGATTGGTTGCAATGGTTGTTTTGCCGGTTCCCCCTTTTCCGCTTGCTATGCTGATGATCATCTGCTTTTTTCCCGTTTTATATGTAAATTAAAAATGTGATTCATATGCTCAAGAAGGGTTTCAATTTCACTTCTGTCGGGGAAAATATGAAACTGCATCAATATCCCGAACCCTTCATACCTTCCATGAAATTCTTTTTTGGTTAACGGGCTTGCGACAACGCAATGAATCATTGAATTTTTCATTACCAATTTTTCAATGAATTGCCGGCCCGTCATGTCCGGCAGATCTTCATCAATGATTATAAGGTCCATGGGTACTGCTATCGCTTTGGAAAGCGCCTTTTCTCCGGTTGAACACCAATCTGTTTTAATCTGGTTCTCAGCCAGTATGCCTTCAATGCCATCAAAAAAGCGTTTATCCCGGCTTACCATCGATATTGAAATCATTGTTGATTATGCTCCGGTTGTTAAATTAAAAAGGAATCTATCCATCGCTGATCTTGAATCCCTGCCCATTACCTCTTTGGCAACGGCCAAATCCTTGATTCCGACCTGAATTTCTCTCCTGATTCCTGCAATTGCCCAGACCTGATTGCCCACCAAAATGACGATGTCTATTGTCTCTTTTAGTTACGCGGCAGCCTCCCAGTCCTCTTCCTGATCCAGCCCCTTCTCCCTGCGGGCCTGTGGTATCTTTTCTCGGCATCTTTTTCACCTCCTTTATTTGAATATCGCAGTCATTTTTTTGTGCGGCTGTAATATCCAATTTGTGTTCATACAAATACAGCTGCAATCCACATGCCAGGAAAATACTCAGGACCATATTTAATAAAATACGATATAATTTCAGAGTGTTATGGTTTTTAGTGTTAAGATTTAGATCGATGGGATATCGCTAAAACAATAGCGTTTTTGCGACAATAGGGGTCGCAATATTCAATCGGATATATTGTTCAATAGGCGGAGGCTGATTCACAGATAGCGCTCTGTCATTTTCCAGATGTAAACTGAGTTTGTTGAGTCATGGGTAAGAAATATTGGCTTGATTGGAGATAAAAATGGTTGGAATTGCACTTTTTACTATTTTTTTATCAATTGGATATCTATTTTTTCTGATCAATAAAAATTTCAGCATTTTAAAACCCTCATTATTACTACTATTGGAAAGGTTCTTATATTGCCTTTCGTATAGTCGCATTCCTGCAACCTTTTTTAAAACAACGATTTGTTACCCTTGCTCCCACCAACCATAAGTAACTGAAATTATAATTGTTTTTTTTAATTTAAGCATAAGTCGGTGCTTATGGCATATCGCTTGCATTCTTAATTTATCAAGAATTGAAGACTCATAGCCTTTGAAATAAACAAAACACCAACAAGGGGGGGGGGGAATCATATGCCAGGAAGAGACACAACCGGCCCACAGGGTAAGGGTCAAGGATCAGGATGGGGCATGGGTGACTGTAACATCGGTCAAAACCGTGTTCAGGACAGGCGACAAAAAAGAAATCAGGCTCAAAACCGCGGAAACAACCTTTGCAGGGTTAACCGAAGCCAGGGTCAGAGATTTAGAAAAGGTCCATGGAATAGATAGTCACCAAAAATAAATTAAACGGAGTCATCATTTAAATGCTTAATGCACTTATTATAAGCAGGGAAAAAGATATTTTTAAAGATATCGAAAGCATATTGGTTGAAAATGGAATTAAAACGGATTGGAGTGATACCGGAGTCGAAGCATTGTCCATGCTTATGGAAGAACCCAATGATCTTATAATTGTTGATGAAAACCTGCCGGACATGGAAGGTAGAACATTCATTGAACAAGTTATTATGACAAATCCAATGATAAATTGTGTTATCGCAAGTCCACGCAAAACAGAAAAATTTCATGAAGTATACGAGGGGCTTGGCGTATTAATGCAATTCCCAGTCGTGCCTGGCAGAAAGGAGGCTCAAAAATTGATTGAGCACATGAAAAAAATTTTCATCCCACAAGCTGATGTCTGCCCATTCTTCAATATCGGATAATGCTCAAAACACAGCTCCTGGCCCTGGAGATACAGCCTGCTGTGGATCTTCACCAAGGAAAGAAGACGGTTGTTCAGGCCCTGGAAGTTGTTGCGGAAAGAGATTTTAGTCATGAATCGTAAGAATAAATTTTTAGAGACATTGCAAGGTAAAATAAACGAAGATGCGATACAGGCTCTTGGGGTAAGAGGTTTCCAGCGATGGAGACACCCTAAATTTAACAAAAAAATGAAAAATTCGGATGGCCAAGCCAAGGTGACAGGGGAATGTGGCGATACCATGGAAATCTATCTGAAATTTAAAAAAAAACGGGTATCAGATGCTTCATATTTTACTACCGGGTGTGCTTCAAGCTCTGTCAGTAGTTCTTTTGCAGCAGAACTAACGATTAGAAAAACACCTGATGAAATTTTGGATATAACTGCCAAAAAAGTTTTAGATGCAATTGGACAGCTTCCTGAAAATGATTTGCATTGTGCAAGCCTGGCCGCACGAACTGTCCAGGAAGCATTAAGCAATTATATGACAAATCAGCAAAAAAGAAATAATTGAAACCATGATAAAGGATGAACACAATGGAACTTACACAAATTTTACCCATAGTGTTTTGGAATGAAATTGAAAATAGTCTGTTTGATAAATTTAATCTTCAAGGGTCTGTTTTTAATACAGAGGGCATCAGGATTACCAAAACCAAAAATTGGTCGAACCGGCTATGTCCGGTTATAAAATCTACTGACAAGGGACAAAGCTTTATCTGTGCGGTGGCCCATATGAATATGGCAAACCAAGCCATGCAATCAAAGGTACCTGTAATCGAAGAATGCGATGCCGGATTGCTTAAACTGGTTTATCCAATATTTTTTAATCATGAGTATATAGGTGTTATCGGTGGGTGTGGACTTTTGGCAGAAGATGGAGAAGCCGATGTTTTTGCAATAAATAAGCTTACCGATATGGAGGAAGGTAAAATTGAAAACCTGGCCTCCGATATACCGATCATCACCCATGAAAAAATAGATTCTGCTTGTGATTATATCGAAGAGCAATTGGTTTTAGTTTTTAACCGGAATGAAAAGATCACAGCTCAATAAAAATGATCAGAAAATTCGATGATACTGATACTGATAAGTAAATGCTTTTTTGCCTCTTGTCAAGAAACAGCTAAAAATTTGCACGGTAAATTTATGCTAAGAGCAAACATCCTATGAGTGGCAGCTGTTCCGAGTCATTTTTAAATAATCAAAGACAGCCCGCATGTTTTTATTCAATCGGCGCATTTTTTGGGCAACACTGTAAAC
>JAKIUJ010000009.1 GCA_021647625.1 Desulfobacula sp. | reverse complement strand
TCTTAATGGCCATTTTTACGGATTCAATGTCCAGTTTGCCCCTTGCCTGTGGGATTTGCAGAGAAGGCATCCGATCTGTCCGGTACCTTGGACTCATATCCCGGCCCTCGGTAATCTCCATAGGCAAATCGGACGGCATGATTTTTTTACCCCGGGATCGAACCACTGAAAATTGAATAACATTTTTTAGTTCCCGAACATTGCCGGGCCAGTGGTAATCTAACATGAGATCAAGGCTTTCATCAGAAAGTTCAGGCACGATTGCACCGCTTTCCTGTTCCGCTTCTTTAAGAAAATGAGCGGCAAGCAATGGGATGTCTGTTCTTCGTTTTCTCAATGGCGGCAGGTGGATTGGGATGACATTGAGTCTGTAGTATAGGTCTTCTCTGAATTTGCCGGCTCTGACTTCATTTTTCAAGTTTTTATTTGTGGCACTGATAATTCGGACGTCTATTGAAACGCGCTTTTCACCCCCGACTTTTTCAAAGGTGCCTTCCTGTAGGAAACGAAGCAGCTTGACTTGGGTACTCAAAGGCAGTTCGGCAATTTCATCCAGAAACAGGGTGCCTTTATGGGCAAGTTCAAACCGTCCCTTTCGTTCCTTTATGGCCCCTGAAAAAGCGCCTTTAACATGCCCGAATAGTTCACTCTCAACAATACCTTCGGGAATGGCACCACAATTGACAGGAACAAATGCACCGGTGCCATATGCACTGATATCATGGATGGCATAGGCGACACGTTCTTTTCCAGTACCTGTGTCGCCTGAAACGTGAACCGGATAATTATAAAGGGCCACATCCCTTATCTGTCTGAAAATATCCTGCATGGCAATGTCTTTACCGATAATGCCGGCAAAATTTGACAAATTCTCTGCTTTTAACGATAAATTAAAAGTTTCTGTAACATCTTTAAAAGATGCCAGGACACCATTAAATACGCCGTCTTCACCAATAATCGCAGAAATATTCATCTCAAGTTGAAGGGGTGTTCCATCTTTGGATATAATATTTAAAGGATATTCTTTTGTCACAAAAGGAAATGAGGGCTCTCCGTCACAAAACGAACATTTTCCGCCGCAAAAAGGTTCCTGGAAAACGACATGGCAATCTTTACCAACGACTTCTTCTTTAAGGTAGCCTGTGATTCTTTCCGCTTCTTTGTTAAAAACAGTAATTGTTCTGTCCGGTGTATGGGCAATAATGCCTAATTTAAGATTATCGAGAACCAGGTTGAGATTGTTTGCATCAAGCAGTGATTGAGTGAATTGGGTCATGGTATCATTTTCCAAATAATATATAAAATTAGATATGGTTTATTTACTGATCAGGTAAATGACACATTTGTGTATCAGGTGCAATCTTTTTTTTAAAATTCAGATAAGATTGGTATGGAATTGGTATGGAAAGGCAAACGGAGAAGTTGTGCCCAAAAGATGAGAACCCGTCGGGAATTCATCTTTTGGGCATTAAATTATTCCCAGATGATACAATCTTTGGGACAATTTTTTTTGGCTTCATGAATATTTTCGTCCGAGTAGTCGTCCAGCGGCATGGTTTCAACAAATCCAGCCTCATTAATTTGAAATGCATGGGGTGCCAATTCTACGCAGATCTCACAAAGAATGCATGAGCCAAGATCAACTACAGGGGTTTTCATAAGTATTTGTGTCTTCATGGTTGTTTTAATCTATACTAACGGCTGAGCGAAAATCCGGTTTTCGGTCAGTCACTATTTAAAAAATCGGTTTAGCAGTCCCTGGAATGCCATGCCGTGCCGTGCCTCATCTTTGCACATTTCATGAACCGTATCATGGATAGCATCATATCCAAGTTCTTTGGCTTTCACAGCGATACCTTTTTTACCGGTACAGGCACCATTTTCTGCCAGAACACGGGCCTCCAGGTTGGATTTTGTATCGGCATACACAACTTCCCCAAGAAGTTCAGCAAACTTTGCTGCATGTTCAGCTTCTTCAAATGCAATACGTTTATAGGTTTCAGCAACCTCTGGATATCCTTCCCGGTCTGCCTGTCTACTCATGGCAAGGTACATACCAACTTCCGTGCACTCTCCTGCAAAATTGTCTCTCAATCCCTGGAGGATTTCCGGGTCAACGTCTTTTGCAACGCCGATTGAATGGGAATCTGCCCAGACAAGCTCACCTTCCTGTACCAAAAATTTAGATTGAACTGCACCACATTGAGGGCAGTTTTCAGGAGCTTTTTCGCCTTCGTGTGAATAACCGCATACTGAACATACATAAGTTTTCATTAAATTGTTTCCTTTTTAATTGAATTGTCCCACCAGCCTTTTTGGATGTGTTTATGCTTTTCTTTTTGTGCCAGATCAAGAAGTCGATAGCCTGTATCCAGCATTATGCCGTATAAAACACCGCAATTTGGGTCTTCCCGCTGTTCATAACCGGCCTGGGCAAGTTGTATCATTTTATTTGCCAGGTCAATGGTTCGAGCGATGTTTATGTCACATTTTTTTTCCAGCATATTCTCATCACTATTATATTTGTTTACATTAAACATTGGCTGATCATATTTTTAAGGGTTTGTTTCAATAAGCGTGCCACTAAAAAAATTATGCAAAAATTTTTCGATTTATACAGGATAATGCAATATCGGCTATGTTTGTTTTAATAAAATTCCAGTTATGAAAAAGGTCTATCCGGCTGTTGTCCGTGAGGATACTCTCGGGAACCAGGCTACAGTCAAAACTGCTGGCGTTAACCAGGGCTCTTACGGCATATCCTTTTTTTACGCTGTCTTGTGAATGAAGATAACCACATAATAAGCCTTCAATTTTATGTGTAAGATCATTGGGGTATACCTCAATATAGGTCCCAATTCCCCATATTACGCCTCTTTGGAGCATTTCATGTTCAATGTAGTTCCCATCTGGATCCAGATAAGAAAAAAGAATTGATTTAAATTCGAGAACCAGTTCAGGGCTTTGGGATAATATCTCTCCCATGGCTTCGGGTGAACCCCACCCGATACCACCGGATTCATCATTTAAATTCCACATAATACGTCTCAGAATAATTCGTGCTTTTTCTTTGTTGTTTTTTTCTACTCTGGCACAAAGAACACCCATTGCTGCAATGCTTCGATATTTAATAAGTTCATCTTTGTGATAGAAATGAGAAAACAAGTGTCCCACCAATTGTTCATCCGGAATATTTTTAAGCTTTTCAAAGGCGACGTCCCGATTATCTTCCAAGAGGATTTTGCCGACTTTAAGCTTTGTTTTACGTCCATACGGTTTTGTCATAGCATACCTGATAGGTCTGAAGGTTGGTTGTTAAAAGTTTTAAACAGCATAAATTATGCCAGCCCGGGTATTGTAAAGCAATACCCGGGGAAGATGAAGGCATATTGGGTATAACTTTACTTTATCAATCCTTGCACAATACCGGTTTGGCGGCCTGTGTTTTATCTTTGCAATACAGGGCTAAACCAACACATTCACTGGATTGAATAAATTTAATGCTTTTGTCATGATATGCAGGATGCCAAATCGGCAGAAAGTTACAGCAAGCCGATTGCTTTTATTGGCCCACAATGAGGCAATGTCTCAAACTATGAGACATTTTTGTTTCGGGTTGATTCTTAAAAAGGCTACAGAAAAATAGTTTGCTTCTTTTACAAAAATCATTTCTAGTAAAGTATTGTTGAAATAATTTACATAATTAAGATAATGGATTAAATTTTTTTTAAGGATTTTGCCGTGATAATGGAAAAATATATTACCCCTACCTTTTATATTGACAGTGATCATCCAAAGATAATTGAATTTGCAAAAGCCAATTGCAAGGAGACGGATACTAATTTACAAAAAGCTGTTCAACTCAATTTAGCGGTCAGAGATGGTATCCGGTATAACCCTTACAGTATTGAGCCTGCTAAAGAATCCATGAAGGCCAGTTGTGTCCTTAAAAGGGGTGATGGATATTGCGTGGCAAAGGCTGTGCTCCTGGCTGCCTGCATACGGAGCAGAAATATCCCGGCCCGGCTTGGTTTTGCAGATGTGCAGAACCACTTGAATACCAGGCGGCTAAAAAAATTAATGGGAACCGATACCTTTATTTATCACGGGTATACGGAAATTTATTTGAATGAAAAATGGGTTAAGGCTACTCCGGCCTTCAATCTCGAACTGTGCAATAACTTTAATGTTAAGCCTTTGGACTTCGACGGGATAAATGATTCTGTTTTCCATCCATTTGATAAGTTTGGGAACAAACATATGGAATATGTAAAAGACCATGGAACGTTTGCAGACTTACCCTGGGACAGAATTATTTCAGAATCCAGAGAATTATATCCCGCATATTTTGAAGATCTTAAAAGGCGCTCCAAGGATTTTTCCAATGAAGCGCTTTGTGAGAACAGCTGATTGAAATCAGGACAGTTTAAATGCCAAAGAGACTTCTTTTGTGAGCATCAATACCTTTTTTGCAGACCCAATATCAATGGAACCCGTACCGCAGCTTGGGGTAATAAAGCTCTGGGAAAGAATCGTTGCTTTATTGATACCGGTTTTTTGTACAAGTTCATCCATCTGGCTGTGAAGAAGCTGAGTCAGTCCTTTTACTGTTTGTTCTGCAATTTTTTCAGGCTCTGATGTTGGTACAATGCCCCAGGCCAGAATTTTCCCCTGTCCCAGATATTGTTTTATCTCATTTGGATAAAGGATCAATCTGTCAAAATAGGTAAAAGCATCAAAACTGATAATATCGATGGTTGAGTTTAATAACATATCCCATTGGGTGTTGCCGCAGACATGAATTCCTGCCAGTCCGTCTTCAGCGTGAATTTCACGGACAATTTCATCAATGCTTTGTGTAACGTCCTCTTTTGTGATGGTGATATAAGCAGATGTGCCAAATCCTGCCAATGCAGGCTCATCAATGAAAATAATGGGAACTGCCCCTCTTTTAGCAAATTCTTTTGCCTGCCATCGGGCATTGAGAGCGAGTTTTTTAATGGCAATATCCCTGAGCTGGTTATCATAAAAGATATCTTTGTTGTCCTGGTCCTTAACAGCTGTACAAAAGGATATGGGGCCTGTTACCTGGCCTTTCAAAGCAACAAATGATGGCTTGTCTTCATCTATCTGCCTTAAAAATTCAACAAAGCCTTTGGCTCTTTTTCCGGAAAGGGCAAACCGTGAATTTCCAATATCAACACCTGGTTCTGATATGGAAAGATAGTCCTCAAAAAAAGAAATCATCTCCTCATCAAAGCCGGGCAGATCGGTGTTTAATAAATTTTTTTCACTTTTTTCTGAGAATCCGGGTAATCCCTCAAGAAATTGCAGCACCATTCCTTCTTCCGGGTAATGGGGCAGTTGGACCCATAAAGGGATGTCCGGGGTGTGATCAAGGACAAGTTTGATGGCCTCTGTGTGGCTGTCCATGGGAAGACTTCCGATTAACAGGGGCAGGCCATTGGCTTTGAAGTTTTTCATTTCTTAAAAGTTCCAGTTTTTAAGGTGTTAAAAAATAAAATTAACTATATCATTTTTGACCGGGAATGAAAATATTGGGGGATAGAATAATGGGGTAATGCACGTAATTTTTTCATATTAATGATTTCAGATAGTTACGGTTTGAAGGTAAACGCAAATGACATTATCGTTTTGCACAAGCTTGCGTAAAACAAAGAATTAAAATTCATGCCAAATTTACATGCGTTTACCCTTGATAGAATAATAGAGGGGCTGCCAAAAAGATTCGGCAGCCCCCTGAAATTGTACTTTATGAAACGTGTTCAGTCTGGAATTTAACTTAATTTAATTATTTAGTATCTGAACCAAACACTATTTAAGCAGGAAACATTTTATCTTCAATATCCATGGCAGCACTGCTGGTGTTCATGAGTGCGCTGAATCTTCCAAGTGTAACAGGCAGTTGAGTTTCTACGAAAAACTGCAAGGATTTAATAATGCCGGCATAAAAAAATTTGTCTTTTTTCTTGGCTTTTTCAAGCTTGGTCGCAGCAATGTTCGCTCTCCAGAGCAGCATCCATGCCATGGTAACATCGCCTGTCGCATCCTGAAACGGATGGGCATTGGCAAATGCGTTTAATACCTTTTCAGACATGGCGGCTTGGCCCATGTGAATAGCAACCTCGGCCAGTTTGTTCGTGACTTCTTCAACTTTTACGGCATAGGTTGCAAGTTCCGGTATGGCTTTGCCGGCGGCAATTGCTTTTTGCATTTCACCAAACAGATCCATAATGGGTTTGCCTTTATTCAAGCCTAATTTACGTCCTAGAAGGTCCATTGCCTGGATGCCGTTGGTGCCCTCATAAATCAAGGTTATCCGGCAGTCCCTCAGCAGTTGCGCCATGGGATATTCTTCGATAAATCCATAACCGCCGTATACCTGCATTCCCGTGCTGCAGATTTCGAAAGATCGATCGGTGACATATCCTTTGGCAATCGGGGTGAGGACTTCGACAAACCCATGATATTTGTCTTTTTCTTTCTGGGTCGGGGCATGATTGGCCATGTCTGAGCTATATTGAACAAAATACAGCAAGGATCTCATACCTTCCACGTAGACCTTCATCATCATCAATTGGCGTCTGACATCCGGGTGTTGCATAATTGAAACAGATTTGGCTTCCGGGTTCATGAACTCAAGGAGATTTTTACCCTGTATTCTGTTTTTTGCATAATCAAGGGCATACATATAAGCTGTGGTTGCACATGCAAAACCCTGGAAACCCACAAGACTTCGAGCTTCGTTCATCATCAGGAACATGGCTTTCATGCCTTTGTTCTCTTCGCCCAAAAGAGTACCGATACAATTGCCTTTAGAGCCCAGGGACAGTGAACATGTACTGTTTCCATGTATCCCGAGTTTATGTTCGATTCCGGTACAGATGACATCATTGAATTCACCAGGCGTTCCATCTTCATTAACCCGGTACTTTGGAACCAGAAACAAGGAGATGCCCTTAGTACCTTCGGGTGCTCCTTCAATCCTTGCCAAAACCGGATGGATGATGTTTTCAGTCAGATCGTGCTCACCGCCTGAAATAAATATTTTTTCACCGGTGATGGTAAATGTTCCGTCATCATTTCGAACAGCTTTTGTGGTTAATGCACCAACATCAGAGCCGGCGCCGGGCTCGGTCAGGAGCATGGTGCCGGACCATTTTCCGGTAAACATATTTTTAAGATAGATCTCTTTTTGTTCCCGGGTGCCGAAATTTTCAACCAGGTGTCCTGCACCTTGCGTCAGTCCGGGATACATCATAAATGGGAAGTTGGCGCCGTTGAAATATTCAGCAGCAGCAGCAGCAACAGTTCTTGGCATCCCCTGGCCGCCCCATTCAGGAGATTCCGTCACAGCAAGCCATTCGCCTTCATTGAAAATGTCATACAGCCGTTTAAAGGAATCCGGCGTTGTGACTTTGCCATCTTTAAGCGTGCAGCCTTGCTCATCTCCTTCCTTGTTTGCCGGCAATAATTCCTTGACAGCAAAATTTTTAGCCTCGGAAATAACAAGATCTATGGTCTTCTTGTTAAAATCGGTAAAATTATCATGAAGTTTTGAGAGCGTTTGAGCCTCAAGTTGTTCATGAACTACAAATTCGATATCCCTGCGATCGGAAATTACCTGTGCCATGTTTCAATGCCTCCTGCTTATGTTGTAAATCTAAAAAAGGTGATGCCTGTTAATGAATTAATACTCATGTTTTTAATATCGTTTTTTAACAAAGGAATGATGGCCCTGGGTTCTGTCAAAATAAAAATTATTTCAAATAAAAATAAAAACTTAATTCTCAAATTTGATGCCATGACCAATTTTCTTTATCAGTCTTTTGTTCTGTTTAAAAAATGAATAGTCATTCATTACATTAAATGATTGGTGTGTCAATAACTATTTTACAATTCAAAGTAAATTATATAGTGTTCCAAAATGGAAAAAATATTGGTCAGTGCCTGTCTGGCAGGGGATGTGGTTCGATATGACGGCAAATGTGTTCCGTTGAAAAATAAGTACCTGGAATTGTTGGGCAACAAGGGATGTATGGTAAAGTGTTGTCCAGAGGTGGCCGGTGGCATGTCCATCCCTCGTGCGCCGGCTCAAATTGCAGGAGGCAATGGTTCTGATGTCTTGGCCGGCAGGGCAGGAGTGATGGATATAAATGGAAAAGATGTGAGCCGGTTCTTTATAAAAGGGGCTGAATCTGCACTCAGTGTCGTTCGCGCTCACCATAGCCAGGTGGTACTTTTGAAGGATAAAAGCCCTTCATGTGGTTCGCATTTCATCTATGATGGTACTTTTGGCGGGCGTTTAATCTGCGGTGATGGAGTGACGGCCGCGATCTTGAAGCAGAACAATGTTTATGTTTTTTCAGACAGTGAAATCCAGGAATTTGAAATATTTGTAAAACAAAGTTTTTTATAAGTATTGCCCGACCGAAAACCCGTGTTTGGGCGAAAAATTGCCCATATGCAAGGCGCAAGAAATTCTGAAACCGGAGTGTACTATAGTACATGAGGATTTCAGAATTTTGCAGCAACGAAGCAGATGGGTGAGTTTTCGTTCAAATACTGAGTATATTCAAATTTAAGGCTGTGATCCCCATCAATCGTTTGAGAATCACTATCGTGCTATAAGACCCGATAATCAGGGCTGTGGGGGAATAAAATTCGGTTGAATAATTCTTTAAACTATGTTTTAAATTTTTTATTGATCTTTGAGTAAAATTTATGTTAACCAAGAGGCGGATTTAAGATGAATCCCAAAATCTTGAGTTATATTCAGGGGATTCAATCAATGACTTTTTTAATTTGAGGTGGTTTATTAAAAGGTATGGCTACATCACATTACCTTAGATCAAGGAATATCAATAATAAATGCGTCGTTTTCCCAGAACCCTTATAAAAATTATCGACAAAAGCGGTCTGAATATAAACCAGATCAGCAAAATGTCCGGAATATCCAATACCTATTTGAATAAATTAAAAAAGGAAAGGATCAATCATCCGGGAAAAGATAAAATCGCCTCCATACTTCTGGCTTTAAATTATTCCATTACCGATATCAATAATATTCTGGCTGGTTATGATTATATGCCTCTGAACGATCATGATATTCCTGAAATATTAAAAAATAACAATCACAGAAAATTTGAAGGCAGGATTATTCCCAATTTTAATTATATCCATTTTGAGTTGGTTATGGCTGCACTTGAAAATATTGGCGGTACCAAAATTATCGTTAAACGCCGGCCCAGCGATATATATATGCCAATGGAACTTTATATGATGAAAGAGTTTCCCACTGAGTCAAGCAGTGAGGCAGACGGTTTTTATAAAAAGTTTACATATGATGTAGTGGCTGAAAGAAAAATGCTGTTCATCAAGAACTGTCAAAAAGGGTATGGTTTTGAAACCTATATGTGTCGAAAGTGTCTGGAAGAAAGTTTTTTCAGAAATTTTGGCCTGGATATTCAAGGGGCTAATCCCAGAAAGATCGAGCTTGGAACACAATATTTTGCCAATGCCGTTTCAGCAGCACTTAAGTTCCCTGAACAACATAAAAATAGAGTGGTAAAAAAATGTGGCTATTTTCAATTTCAAGTTCAGGATGCATATGGCAAAACACCGAAGGTAAGCTTTTCTGCCGAACGTAGGCATATGTTTAATGAAGAATTGGATGAGCTCACTCTGGAGAGTTTCCTTTCTGATGCTCCAGGCGTTCTTGATATTTTTCTAAATGAGATTAACAGTTCTAAAAATGCAATTGAGACTTCCGACGGAATGGATACACCTGATGGCTTCCATTCCTATGTCAGATCATTATTCTCGCAGTATGGTATTGAATCCGGGTTTGATACGGCTCTCTCATTTTTGATGAATTATCCTGAATTGAAACTGTATTAGTGGAACAGGTAATGGTTGTTAACAAGATTGATGTGGCTTGCATTTTATATATGACGGAATTTTATAGAGGATGTGTAATTGAAGGAGGCGTGATTGCCGTGATTTTTAACCAAAATAATGTTCATGGTTTTCAGGAAATGAAATCCATGAATTAAAATGGTAGTAAAACAAAATTTTGATAGTATTTTTTTAAAAAAACTCAATTTTTTGATCGATTTTTTAATTAAGTATAATGCTTGACCCGGAATTTTGTTTTTGGTATTTTAAACGCCTTAGGGTGTACAATTTTCATTATTGTTAAGGATTCAGATTTATAAAAGGAATGGATTTTTAACAAGAAACATTAACTCAAATTTGGAGGATAGGATGAAAAAATTAGTTTTATGTGTGCTAAGCCTTTTCCTGGTATTGTCTTTTTCAGTCGGTGCCGGTGCAAAGACATTAAAGGTCGGTCTTGCGGCAGATCCTGTATCGCTTGACCCCCAGGTACAGCTTTCCGGTGGTATGCTTCAATTGTCCCACTGGGTGTTTGATCCGCTTGTACGTTGGACCCAGGATGGTCAGTTTGAACCCCGTCTTGCCACAAAATGGGAAAGAATTAACGAGTATAGAGTTCGCTTCTATCTAAGACAAGGCGTTAAATTTCACAGCGGTAACGACTTTTCTGCAAAGGATGTTAAATGGTCCTTTGACCGTATGAAGAAAAGCGTTGATTTCAAAGGTCTTCTTGAACCCTTTGTTGGTGTAGCCGTTATTGATGATTATACCGTTGATGTTGTTACCGCCAAACCCTATGCACTTCTTCTCAATATGGCAACTTATTTTTTCGCCATGGACAGTGAATTCTATACCGGAACTGATGAGAATGGCGAACCAAAAGATGCCATTAAAAAAACAACCCATACCTTTGCAAATGATAACGAATCCGGAACAGGCGTATTTGTCATTAAAAGTTATGAGCAGGGTGTTAAAACGGTGATGACCCGTTTTGCAGATTATTGGGATACAAAATCAGTTGGGAATGTCGACACTTTTATTCTTACTCCAATTAAAGAAAATGCCACACGGGTTGCAGCACTTCTTTCCGGTGATGTTGACGTAATTGATCAGGTCCCCCCCCAGGATTACGAAAGACTTAAATCGGATAAAAATACATCGCTTGTTACCATCAACGGCGGCAGGATAATTACAATCCAGATGAATGGAAACAGGTTTAAACCTTTTAAAGATGCCCGTGTTCGTAACGCGGTTGTTTATGCAATTAATAATGCAGGTATCGTTAAAAAAATTATGAAGGGGACTGTAGAAGTTGCAGCACAGCAGAGCCCTCCGGGATATGCAGGATACAAAGAAACTCTTAAACCAAGATATGACCTCAAAAAAGCCAAGGCCCTCATGAAAGCAGCGGGATATGAGAAAGGTTTTGAAATTACCATGATGGCGCCGAATAACCGTTATGTTAATGACGCAAAAATTGCAGAAGCATCGGCACAGATGCTTGCTAAAATTGGAATCAAGGTTAATCTTAAAACCATGCCGAAAGCGCAGTACTGGGATGAATTTGATGCCAAAGCGGCTGACATGATGATGATCGGTTGGCATTCGGATACAGAGGATTCAGGTAACTTTTCTGAGTTCCTTACCATGTGTTATGATAAAACTACTGGAATGGGACAATACAACAGTGGCTATTGTAACAAAAAAGTGGATGAACTGACCATTGCCGCCCAGTCTGAGATTGATCTTAAAAAGAGAGCTGATATGCTTCAGGAAATCGAGCAAATTCTTTATGATGATGCTGCATTCGTACCTTACCATTGGCAGAATCATGCCTATGGTGCATTAAAAAATGTTAAAGTTAAGCCCATTCTTAATTCTATGAATTTTCCATACTTTGGTGATCTTGTAATAGAATAGAGTAACTATTATAGCCGGGAACCTTTGTTACGACACAGGTTCCCGGTTGTCAAATCCTTACAAAATAAGAAAAATTTATGTTTGCATTTATTATAAGAAGGATACTCCAGGCTATTTTGGTGATGCTGGTGATAAGTCTGGTGGGATTCTCAATTAAAAATAGTATCGGTGATCCTGTTCGTGATCTGGTCGGGGAACGGGTGACACCTAAAGAAAGAGCTGCCATGGCAGAGAAACTGGGCCTGAATGATCCATTTTCCACGCAGTATGTGAGGTTCTTAAAAAATGCCCTTCATGGCGATCTTGGCACATCATTTATTTACAGGAAGCCGGCTCTCGAAGTCATATTAAAACATGCGCCTGCAACCATTGAATTGGTTCTTGGCTCAGCGCTGATCATCGTAATTTTTTCCTTACCCCTTGGTATGTATACCGCATTAAAGCCCAGGAGTCTGTTTTCAAGATTTGTAATGGGTTTTTCCACACTTGGGGTTTCAGTTCCCGTCTTTTTAACGGCAATCGGATTTATCTATCTTTTTGCCGTCACCTGGCATGTCCTTCCTTCTTATGGAAGGGGGGAGACAGTGGATTTGTTCGGAAATGGTTACTGGCAGACGGGTTTTTTAACCATTGACGGGTTAAAACATCTTATCCTGCCGTGTATATCTTTAGCGTCCATCATGATGCCTCTTTTTATCCGGTTGATACGATCTGAAATGATGGAAGTTCTTGAAACCGAATATATAAAGTATGCCCGGGCAAAAGGCCTTTCTCCTATGCGCATCTGGTTTGTGCATGCATTTAAAAACACATTGCTTCCTGTTGTTACGGTTTTCGGGATACAAATCGGTATCATGTTTGCGTTTACGATTTTGACCGAAACTGTTTTTCAATGGCAGGGCATGGGTTTTATGTTTCTGGATGCGGTTCAGCGGGCGGACATTTCTCTTCTAATCGCATATCTGGTTGTTGTTGGAAGTGTGTTTGTAATTGTAAATACTGTGGTGGATGTTATGTACGGTTTTATCAATCCCACAGTCAGAGTAGCAGGGACCAAATGATCAAATGACAAAATTACAAAAATTTAAAGAATCATATTTCCTATATAGTTTTAAACGTGACAAGGTTGCCATTGGTAGTTTTTTAATTCTGGTAACATTGCTTATGCTGGCCATCACAGCGCCCTGGATTGCACCAATGAATCCATATGATGCTGAAAACATAGATATCATGAATTCTGAGATTCCTCCCATGTGGAGTGAAGGAGGGGAATCTGTCTATCCCCTGGGAACGGATAATATGGGAAGAGACATGTTCTCTACTATGTTGTATGGCCTTAGAACATCAATGATTATTGCCGGGGGTGCGGTTTTGCTCCAGGCAACCCTTGGAATCCTTGTCGGCCTCACGGCAGGATATTTTGGCGGTAGAACCGATGCCTTTCTTATGCGGATGGCTGATATTCAGTTTTCTTTTCCCTATCTTATGGTGGCCATTTTTATTGGTGCCATTTTCCAGGTGGTTTTTGGGATAGGCAGCTATGAAAGACTCGCCGTCCCGCTTTTGATAGTGATTATTGGCCTGGCTGAGTGGCCAATGTATGCAAGAACCATCCGGGCATCTGTTATCGGTGAAGTAAACAAGGAATATGTTGAGGCCGCCCGGGTCATCGGTCTATCAAGGCCGACCATAATGATACGACACGTTCTGCCCAATTCTTTGACATCTGTGATGGTGATTTCAACGATTCAAGTTGCCAATGCCGTTATGAGTGAAGCCGCACTTTCTTATCTGGGATTGGGAATGCCGGTTACAACACCGTCCCTTGGGTCGCTTATTCGATCCGGGTTTGAATTTATTTTTTCAGGATCATGGTGGATAACTGTTTTTCCAGGTATCTGGCTCATTTTATTTGTTCTTGTAATCAATTTGCTGGGTGACTGGCTGCGGGATGTGCTCAACCCGAAACTATACAAAGGATAGGTTTTTAAGATGTCTCATCTTTTAGAAGTCCGTGATCTTGAAGTTAAATTTGCATTAAGATTCGGCGATATCACAGCGATTGACGGCGCAAGCTTTAAACTGGACAGGGGTGAAAAACTTGGGCTTGTCGGGGAAAGCGGCGCGGGCAAATCCGTAACCGGTTTTTCAATAATTAACCTGATCAGTAAACCAGGATATATTTCCAAGGGGAAAGTACTCTTTGAAGGAAAAGAAATAAGTTCATATTCTGATGAGCAGATGCGTAAAATTCGCGGCAATTCAATCAGTATGATCTTCCAGGATCCAATGATGACCTTGAATCCTGTGTTTACCATTGGATTCCAGATGGTTGAAACTATCCAGGCCCATCGAAACATTTCCAAGGCAGGTGCCGAAAAAATTGCATTGGAAAAATTAAAAAAAGTCCATATTCCATCACCGGAACAAAGGCTGTCGCAATACCCCCATGAGTTATCAGGCGGGATGCGCCAGAGAATTATTATCGCTGTCTCGTTGTTGACAGATCCTGCCATTATTATTGCAGATGAACCGACAACAGCATTGGATGTGACCATTCAAGCTGAAATTATGGATTTATTACAGGAGTTGTGTGCATCCGATAATATGGCCTTGATACTAATTACCCATGATCTTGGGGTGGTGTCACAGGTCACCGAAAAAATTGCGGTTATGTATGCGGGTAAAATTATTGAATACGGGCCAACTGATCAGGTTGTGACGTATCCGGTTCATCCCTATACCGAAGGGTTGATAAAATCCATACCGGGAAATGTGGTAAATCCGGGTGAAGACCTTGTGCAGATTCCGGGAATGATGCCTACTTTAACCAATATACCGCCCGGATGCGCTTTTAATCCGAGATGCTATTTGAGGCAGGCTGTCTGTACAAAAACAACACCTGAACTCAAGGATGTCGGCAATAGCGTGATGGCCGCATGTCATATGAGATATAAAGGGGATGGACGAACAAACCAATGAATTCAGAAAATACAATACTCTCAATTAAAAACGTAGTGAAGCACTTTGACATTTCCGGTGGCTTTTTGGATCAACTTACAATTAAAAAAGGCAAGATCTGCTTAGAGAAGGTCACTGTTAAAGCTGTAAATGACGTCTCCCTTTTTGTTAAAAAAGGGGAGACATTGCGTGTGGTAGGGGAGAGCGGGTGTGGTAAATCGACTCTGGCAAGAGTGGTAATGGGACTTTATCCGCTCAATTCAGGAGAAATATATTATAACGGCAACAGAATTGATAATTTAACCCATGCACAAATGCTGCCGGTTAGAAAAAAAATGCAGATGATTTTTCAAGACCCCTATGCCTCTCTAAATCCAAGAAAAACGGTACAGCAAACCTTAGAAGAACCATTGAGATTTCATAATCCTGATATGTCCAATGGTGAAATTGATGATAAAATTGATCTGGTAATGGAACAGGTAGGCGTGGACCAGGCCTGGATCAAGCGCTATCCCCATGAGTTCTCCGGCGGTCAGCGCCAGAGAATCAGTATCGCAAGGGGGCTGATCCTTGATCCTGAGTTTATTGTGGCAGATGAACCGGTATCTGCCCTGGATGTTTCCATCCAGGCACAGATTCTTAATCTGATGATGAAAGCCGGTCGCGAACGGGGGTTAACCTATCTGTTTATCACCCATGATTTGTCCGTTGTTCGCCATATCAGCACACGGGTTGCTGTGATGTATCTTGGGACTTTATGTGAATTGGCCGCTGCTGCTGATTTATTTGCCAATCCGCGCCACCCGTATACAAATGCCTTGTTGAGTGCCATTCCAAAAGTTGGGGAGAAAGGTGCCAAGCATATCAAGCTTAAAGGTGAAGTCCCGACGCCGATACATTTGCCCACTGGTTGTGTATTCCATGGCAGATGTGTCTATGCCGACAAAAGGTGTTCGGCCGAAGTGCCTTTGTTGCTGGAACAAAAAGATGGTACCTTTGTTGCCTGTCATGCAGTGGAGGAAGGAAGGCCTATTGATTGAATTGGTTGACCCGATGATAGATCTAATAACAGGCTATAAGGGTGATCTGGAAAAATAAACAGCATTTAAGATAGTGCCTGACCGAAAACCCGTGTCTGGATGAAAAGTTGCCCCATATGCAAGGCGCAAGAAATCCTGAACCCGGAGTGTACTATAGTACATGAGGATTTCAGGATTTTGCAGCAATAAAGCAGATGGGTGGGTTTTCGTTCAAACACAAGATAGTAAAACTTAAAGTCCTTGAAGTGCGATAAAACTTCAAGGACTTTTTTATTGTTTTTTTATAAGAACAGGACTATTATCATAAAAAGTCAAACGGTAGGACAATTAGACTTTAACCCATTGGGAGATGAAGATGGCCTTATCATTTAAAAAGCAGGTGCAGCAAAAATCCTACCAGCATGTGGTGGAGCAGATTCAGGAGGCGATGCTGAACGGCGAGTTGATTCAAGGAGACAGGCTTCCTTCCGAGTTGAAGCTCAAGGATATGTTTGAAACCAGCCGGGGTACGATCAGGGAAGCCCTCAGGGTGCTGGAACAAAAAGGACTGGTTGTCGTTAAAACCGGCGTTAAGGGTGGCGCAACCATTCAAAAGGCGGGTACGAAACCCATCTCTGAAAGCATAGGTTTGCTCATTCGTCATCAAGAGGTTTCTTTACAGGACCTGGCACAGTTTCGGGTGTTGCTTGAAGGGTTTGTAACATACCAGGCAGCAATATATGCACAATTAGACGACCTTGATGCTTTGAAATCAATTTTAGCCCGAGCCAGGACGCACATTGATACAGGCCCGTCCGGTTGGGAGGCATTTAATCAACTGGATGCGCAATTTCACCAAAAACTGGCTAAAATTGCAGGCAATCCGCTCATCGAAGCAAATTTGAAAACGCTGCATGAAAATATTCATATCTATTTTAGAAAATATTTGCCTTTTAGTGACCTGCTTCTTAAAGAAGATTATGCGGATTTGGGTCGTATTCTTGAGTCCATTAAACAAAAAAATCCAGATGAAGCACAAAAAAGAGCCCGGGATCATGTCCAGCTGTTTAGTACATTTATGGAAACACAAATGCTATTAAATAAAAGGAACTAACTATAGAGAAAGTACGAAGCAATGCCAAATGTATCGAAATATATTTTCAAAATTCAGCGATTCTCAATACATGATGGTCCTGGCATAAGAGCCAATCTGTTTTTCCAGGGGTGTCCCTTGTCTTGTATCTGGTGCCACAATCCTGAAAGTCAAAAAATGCTTGATTCGAAAAAGAATTCTGATATTCAATCTGTTTGTGATGCCTTAATGGAAACGATTCAAAAAGATCTGATTTTTTTTGATGAATCCGGTGGCGGAGTGACTTTTTCAGGTGGAGAGCCGCTTTGTCAGCCAGACCTTTTATTTGCACTTGCTGATTCCTGTAAGGCTCTTGAGATTCATACCTGCCTGGACACGTCGGGATATGCACCATTTTCCATCCTTGAAAAAGCATCACGTAAGGTTGATATGGTATTGTATGATGTGAAACTGGCGATTGACGGCACCCATAGAAAATATACAGGGCAACCATTGGGCCCGGTGTTTGACAATCTGACAAGATTATCAGATCAAAATACAAATCTTTTATTAAGATGGCCTTTGATTCCTGACATCACAGATACACAGGAAAATATAAACGGCATCATTGAGTTTGTTAAAAACAATACTAGATACAGGGATATCAACATCCTACCGTTTCACAAGGCTGCGGATGGAAAATATGAGCGTTTGAGCTTGAAAAATAAAATGGGAAAAATACAGATTCCATCAGAACAGAGCATTAGAAAAACAGCATCAATCTTTAAATTCCATGGATTCAATGTGACCCTAAACGGATAAGAACCAGACAGAAAAATCAGACAGAAAAATGAAATCGGATAAAAAAACGGTTAAAAAAAGAATAAGAGGTATAAAAAATGAATCCAAGAGTGAATCACCTTAGGGATAAATCTTTGGAAGAACAAGTTAGTCTGTCCCACGAAAGAGCTGCTTTGGTTACCCAATTTTATCAGTCCCATATTGCTTTGGAACACTCTGTTCCCGTGCAACGGGCACTATGCTTAAAGTATATTCTTGAAAACAAAGAAATTTTTATTGATGATCAAGAGCTGATCGTAGGAGAGAGGGGGCCCAGACCCAAATCTGTACCTGCATATCCTGAAGTCTGTCTGCATTCCCTTGAAGATCTTGAGATTTTAGATTCCCGTCCCAAAGTATCATACAAGGTTTCTTCTAAAACTCGACAGATTTATAAAGATACGATTATCCCTTTTTGGAAAGGCAAAACCATACGTGAAAAAATCCTTTCTGCCATGGATGGTGACTGGAAAACCGCCTATGCATCGGGCATGTTTACTGAATTTCAGGAACAGCGGTCCCCGGGGCATACTGCAGGGGGGGGACTGATCTATCATAAAGGTTTTTTGGATCTGAAAAAAGATATTCAAAAAGAGATTGATACTCTTGATTATTTTAATGACCCTGAGGCTCTGGATAAAAAAGAGGTGCTTTTATCTCTTGATATTGCAGCCGATGCCCTGATATCTTTTGCAGGCCGTCATGCACTGGCACTTGAGGAACAGGCTGTTCTGGAGACTGAACCAAAAAGAAAACAAGAACTTGCCACCATGGCGAAGGTGTGTCGAAATGTACCTTCCAATGCGCCACAGACCTTTCATGAGGCTTTGCAGTATTACTGGTTCCTGCATGTGGGTATAATTACAGAACTCAATCCCTGGGATGCGTATAACCCGGGACGGTTTGATCAAAACCTGTACCCGTTTTATAAAAATGATATTGAAAAAGGGAGACTGACCAAAGATGCGGCAAAAGAGTTGTTATGCTGTTTCTGGATCAAGTTTCATAATCATCCGGCACCACCCAAAGTGGGGATTACCGCAAAAGAGAGCAATACCTATGTAGATTTTTGTCTTATTAATCTTGGCGGGGTAACCCCGGATAACCAGGATGGTGTTAATGAATTTTCCTATCTTGTGCTGGATGTCATCGAGGAAATGCGGCTTTTGCAGCCAAGTTCCATGGTCCAGGTGTCAAGAAAAAATCCGGATCGGTTTGTTAAGCGAGCGCTCAAAATCATTGCCACAGGATTTGGACAGCCTTCGGTATTTAATACAGATGCTATTTTTCAAGAGATGATCAGCCAGGGTAAAACCGTGGAAGATGCAAGAAAGGCCGGTGCATCCGGTTGTGTTGAAGCAGGGGCTTTTGGAAAAGAAGCTTATCTTCTAACCGGTTATTTTAATCTTCCCAAGGTGTTGGAGATCACCTTGAACAATGGATTTGATCCTGTGAGCGGTAAAGCAATCGGGCGTAAAACAGGTGATCCGGCAACGTTTGAAACCTTTGAACAATTGTTTAAGGCCTATAAACGTCAGCTTGAATACTTTATCGATATCAAGATCAAGGGCAACAATATTATCGAAAAGATAAATGCCTCTTATATGCCGGTTCCTTTGCTTTCCCTTGTTACCCAAGACTGCATCGCCAATGCAAAAGATTATAACCAGGGCGGGGCGCGCTATAATACATCCTATATCCAGGGCGTGGGTATAGGGACGATTACAGACAGCCTGTCCGCCATAAAGCATCTTGTCTATGACAAGAAGACCCTGTCCATGGAACAGATACAAAAAGCATTGAATAATAATTTTGATGGATATGATATTCTCCAGCATCAGATGTTAAATTCCCCAAAATACGGCAATGATGATGACTATGCCGATACTGTTTTAAAACAGGTATTTAATGCGTATCACGATCTGGTTACAGGCCGACCCACAGCAAGGGGCGGGGTACATCGGATTAATCTTTTGCCCACCACCTGTCATGTCTATTTTGGAGAAGTTACAGGTGCGTTGCCCGATGGCCGTAAAAAAGGCGTGCCTTTCTCCGAAGGGATATCGCCTGTTCAAGGTGCAGATAGATGCGGCCCCACAGCGGTTTTAAAGTCGGCCGCAAAAATAGACCACTTGAAAACCGGCGGCACCTTGTTAAACCAGAAATTTTTGCCCGATCTTTTAAAAGAGGAAAAGGCACAGCAGGCCTTTGTTCACCTGATCCGTTCTTATTTTAAGATGGATGGTCATCATGTTCAGTTTAATGTTGTGTCCGAAAAAACATTGAGAAAAGCCCAGAAGAATCCTGAAAATTATCGGGATTTGATCGTCAGGGTGGCTGGGTATTCGGATTATTTTGTGGATTTGACTTTGCCTTTGCAGGAGGAGATCATTAACAGGACAGCCCACGAAACCTTTTAATTTGTTTCATGGGATTTTAAGAAAACCTCACCCTTCGGGCGAACCAGTTTCACCTTATCTGCGATATTGTCAGTCCATTCGCGGTGGTAAACCACAGCTTCATCTTCTGAAATTCGCACCTAAGGTATAATTGATTCGTGAAATACCCGGCAGTTTTTATGGTTGGGTGGATTTTAAGAGTGATACTTAATGCAAGCATCTGCTTATTGCAGAAAATAAAAGAGCTGCTTACCACGAGGGGAGTAAAGAACAACGAAATATGTTTAGTATGCTGTACTAATGATCCCTATGATCGAAAACGTTGGTCTAAACTATGATAAACAGCTCATTTTATTATTTTATATAAAGCGTACTCTACATGGAAATGAGGCTAATAAAGATCATGGCATTCATGACCCAGAACAACGCTTTGACAGATCCAATGCCGATGGCATCACGTTCAATGTTAAATGAGATGATGCTTCTATGAATCGGTGTGGCAGAATCTTCAGGTGTGAAAAAATAAACAATCACTTCCATTATTTTATTCAGATATGTTTTCATTTTTATATCTCCATTTTTTTGCTTCGGTTAATTTCATTATATAAATTTAACGATGTTTTGTTAAATAAACTTTCTTTATCATGTTGATAATATAAGGCAATTCTGATATTAAGTAAAATTAAAACAATTTAATCTTAGGTTAAGTTATACTAATGTTACCGGATTTTAACAGACTCAAGGTGTTTTATTACATCTTTAATTTAAAAAGTGTTGCCAATGCTGCCCGGGAATTAAGCATCACCTCTTCGGCGGTCAGTCAGGCCCTTAATAAGTTGGAAACAGAGCTTAAAGTGCCTTTGTTTACACGCCTGCATAAACATCTCGTGCCGACTTTGGCCGGCGAGCAGCTTTTTGAAATCATAGATCCTTTCATCAATCAGCTTCAGACAGGAATCAAGCAGATCCTCCAGGCAAAACAGATTCCTTCCGGCATGATTCGGATCGGGTCTCCCATTGAGTTTGGGAAATCTTATTTTCCACGAATTATGGGTGCTTTCCGGAAAAAATATCCAGAGGTCGTATTCACCATGAATCTGGGTGATCCTTCACAAATTTTTCCCATGATCCGGAGCGGTGAACTTGATTTCGGGATGGTGGATGTCTTTTTAACCCGGGATCAGATCCAGGAGGATTTCGGGATTTACAGCATCGAACCCTTGATCGATGAAGAGGTCGTGATGGCTTGCTCAAAAGAGTATTATGAAATGCATATAAATAGGGACCATTCCTTTGAAAACCTGGTAACAAAAGAATTTATCTCATACCAGAAATCTTCTTTGACTTTAAGAAACTGGTTTAAGCACCATTTTAATAAGTTTTCATTGAATCTGAACCGGGTGTTAACAGTAGACAGCCATCAGGCTGTGATTACCGGTATTAAAAATCAACTGGGCATGGGTGTCATTGCTTCTCATATTGTCCGGCGTGATATCAAACAGGGTAAGATCATTCCTGTTAAAACCAGGCAGAACGATGTGATCAATAAAATATCTTTGGTCCAGCTCCAGGATAAGGTGCCCAATCTGACCGAAAAAACATTTATCAGTTTTTTGAAGACTGACATTCTCTCATCAGGCAAATCAAAGAAGTTTGTCAATATTTCTTGAGCTGGTCCTCCTCAAAATTTTACAAGAACAGGTGTTTTAAGCTTGACTAATTTTTAGTAGCTACTACAATAGTCACTATGCGGGATTCGGCAGTGATTAATCTGACAATAAACAAGCAGGATTCAAAAAATGACAAACAATGATGTCAAAAGAGCGCTAAAAGCGGGGTTCCCTATCTTCATTGGCTATGTGCCGCCGGCCATTGCATTCGGGATTTTGGCAAAAGCGTGCGAAATCACTCTTTTGGAATGCTTTTTATTTTCAGCCGTTGTATTTGCCGGTGCCAGCCAGTTTATTGCCCTAAACTTGTTAATGACGGGTATGGGTCCGGGCGGTATTATATTAACCACCCTGCTTGTCAACTTCAGGCATTTTTTAATGAGTGCGTATCTGTCCACAAGAATCGGAAAAATGTCAAAGCGATATGTTTTTTTTCTCGCCTTTGGCGTAACAGACGAGGTGTTCAGCGTGCTTTCTTTTACAAAAAGACGCTTGAGTAAAACCTTTGTCTTTATACTGCAGTTGTCCGCCTATACCGGATGGGTCACAGGAACCGTAGCAGGCTATGTCATGGGCGGGTTTTTACCTGAAATTTTGACAAAAAGCATGGGTATCGCACTCTATTCACTGTTGCTGGCTATTTTACTGCCCGAACTTAAAACATCAGTAAAGGCCCTGTGCCTGACCATCGCTTCAGCAGGTTTAAACACATTTTTAATTAAGCTTGATGTTCTGCCTTCCGGATGGAACATCATTGTCTGTATTCTTGTTATCGCATCAATTGGATCATTTTTTATATCCAAACAACAAGGAGAAAAAGTATATGGATAATATAATTCCTTTAATATCGGGCATGGCAGTTGTCACTTATGTCCCGCGACTTTTGCCTTTCTTTTTGATCGGCAGCAATGAACTACCCAAAAGAGTCGATGCCTTTTTAAAGTGTATTCCTGTTGCAGCCATCGGAGCCTTGATTATTCCGGGTGTGTTCAATGCCGTTCCGGATGCCCCCATGGCAGTAATTTGCGGGATGGGGTTTACCCTTGTTTTCGGGTTTTGGAAAGGCGGGATTATCGTTCCTGTATTGGGATCGGTTGCCATAACCTATCTTGTATTATTGCTAACGGTATAAAGAGGATATTATGGGCCAGGCACTACGCATCATGAATGACATGAAGAAATTGGGATTTTCAGAGTATGAATGCAAGGCATATCTGACGCTTTTAGAGGAATATCCATTAAATGGTTACACCTTAAGCAAAAATTCAGGTATCCCGCGATCCAGGATCTATGAAGTTTTAAAAAATCTGATCATCAAGCAGATGGTGTTTGAGCAGGCAGAAGAAAAAAACAAATTATATTATCCCATGGAACCGGACATCTTCATCAAAAAACTTAAAGAAAACTATGAAACGGTTTTTTCTAATATTTCTCAATATACAGGTAAGCTGTATAAGGAAAAAAAGCAGGACGATAAACTGGTCGTGATCAAGGGCCGGCAGAATATTATCAGCTTTTTAAATCTATTGATAAAAGGGGCACAAAAAAGAGTTGCCATGTCAATCTGGGATGAGGAGATAAAAGAACTCATGCCCGAACTGGACAAAGCCATTGAAAGAGGTGTTATGCTTAGGGGGATCTATTTTGGTGAATGCATGCCCTACGATACCCTGGTGCCGCATCGCAGAATCAAGCGGTATATGGCTGAAAAAAAACAACGCTATGTTTCCATTATTGTTGATGGCGCCCATGCCATATCAGGAGTGGTGTCAAGGGGGGAAGACAGCAAAGTCACCTGGACAAGAGATGAAGGGTTTATTGAAATCAGTGAAGATTATATTGCCCATGATCTGGTCGTTAATTTGTATTCGGCATCATTGAATGAAAAGGCCTATAATATCTATGAAGAATTTGCAGACAGTGTCCATAACCAGTATTTTCATTATTCTGATGACCAATTTAATACCTATAAAAAACTAAGATGATGCAAAAAAAATAATTGCCAAAGTGGTAAACTTTTATCTCAATGGCCGGATGCTTGACCACCTTAAATTCAATCGCAATGAACCCTGCTTTTGCGACAGTCAAAAAAAATATAAACGATGTCATGGAAAATGATCATATTTTTGCATCTTATGTTCAAAAATTGACAAAGGTATGGGAAGAGAGTATAAATATTGCTATCAAAGGCCAAACCTGTTGCGAAGCAGGGACGGAAAGCCACGGATCTTAAATTTAGACAGCCGGGTTGCTAATTCAATAAGCACGCACTTTTCGACCGTATTGCCTTTGAAAAAGGTATCCGGTTTTTATTGGAGATTGTCTTTTTTTCTACCGGGCCGACAATTTATTTTTTAAAAAGGGTTTGAAAAAATGACCGTACAAAGGAATATAATTGATCTTGAAAAGATGACCGTATTGGTCGTCGATGATATGAAAAGTATGCGGCTGACAATCCGCAAAATGCTCAAACACTTAAGTCTCGGCAAACACCTGAAATTTGCTCAAAATGGTCGGGAGGGACTGCAAATCCTCCACGCGTCTTATGTGGATCTTGTGATCATGGATTGGAGCATGCCCATAGTTAACGGTACACAAATGCTTGAATCCATTCGGAACGATAGATCTTTAAGGGATATGCCGGTAATCATGGTCAGTGCAGAATCTGAAAAAGATATTGTACTGGAGGTCGCTGAAACGGAAATTGACGGATATCTTTTAAAACCGTTGACACTCGATGCGCTGGATACAAGGGTGAGGGCCGTTGTAGACAAGGCAAATAACCCTGATAAATCAACTATTCTTATTGCTGAAGCAAGAGAGTTTGAAGAAGCTGGTGATATAAAAACCGCGCTTCGAAGAATAAAGTTGGCCCTGGCCTTGAAACCTAAGGCCTCACGGCTGCATCGACAACTCGGACTGCTTTATGACAAAGCAGGTAAGCCTGACAAAGCTGAAAAATGTTTGAAAAAAGCGGCCTTGATTAATCCCCAGGATGCCATGACCCGTAAAATTCTTGGAGATATGTATATCCAGAAGAAAGATTTTCAAACAGCGTCTCAATACTATCTTGAAGCCATGTCTCAAACCACCCGGTTCTCGGAAACAGCAATCCAACTTGGAGAAAAATTGTTGCGAATCAATCAGAAACATATTGCCATATCACTTTTTTCCAAAGTCATCTCCCATTCCAAGAAAAATTTGAACGATAAGAAACGAATTATCGAGATTTGTCTGAATCATGGCGAGCTTCTATATCCCAGAGAGCTATTGGACAGCATTATCAAGGAGTTTCCTTCAAAATACGATATGGTTTACCAGGCCGGTGAGGTGTATGCCGCTATAGGCGATACGGAAAAAGCGCTTGAACTGTTTGAGATTGTCGACCGCTATCAAACTACCCGGATTGATGTGAAACTTGAAATAGCCCGGATTCATTTTGGCAACGACAAAATGTATAAGGCAGATCAATATTTAAATAAGGTGCTTCAAAAAGATCCGGATAATGTGGAAGCACTGGCGCTAAGACGCTCTATTTAAAATAGATGGTGAATCTGTCGGGATTTTTTAATTCCGGAAGCACAGCAAAAAAACCCGTCCGGTTGATGTGGTTTAACATTTTAAGTCCCGATAGCCCGATTGTCCGATTGAGCCTTGCCAGTGAAAGATCATTCTCCAGGCTGCTGTACTCCATGACATCTTTTTCTCTGAACAGTATTTTTTGGATTTTTTGACCGTGTTTCGTGATTTCGATTATTTTGGGATCAATCAGGACCTGCCATTTTTGTCTGTTTAAATAAAGAAGCGAGGATTCTGATTGAAAGAGGGCGAGTTTTAAGTTGTCATTTAAGCTTGCTTCCCATCCAAATTCATAAAAAATGGGATTTTTGAGGATTTTATTCAAGCGCGCTAAAAATTTATATTGGTTGTTACTATCTATTATGTCATAAAAAAGATTTTTTTGTGAGGCCTTGTCTTTATTAGGGACGGTAATTTTCAGACCATGTGCCTTGAGTTTAAATTGAGAGAGCCATAAAAATTCATGGGATAGATCCAATGGTTGACTGTTTTTAAAAAACTCAAAAAGCAATTTTTTCATATTCGTCGTTAAATATACCTTATAGCAGGATTTTTCACCGGATATCAGTTGTTCGATAAATAAATATTCCATAATGGAGCGGTGTGAAAATCTAAGCGTACCGGATTTGTTTTGGTTGATCAAAGATTTTTTGTCCCGTTTAAAAGGGCGTAGCGAAATTCCCCAGTCTCTTGTCTTGTGCTCCAATGCATCTAAGGGAATCGCTTCTTCTCCCCGATTGAACCGTTCAAGAAACAGATCGATGGCAAGGTGCCGGAGAAATTGGTATAATAAGGCCTTATCTTTCCAGTTTTTTTGATGGCCAACCCAGGCATGGATGATGGCCTTATAGACATCGCTTATAGAAGCCAGGCCTGGGGTTTTCGAATAAATATTGTCAAAATAACTTAAGATAAATGGTGTAACACCGATTGATGCGTTGGATTTAATAAACTCTACTATTTGTTTCCCCATACCCGCCTTACCGAACGGAAGATTGGCGTTTAAGATTTTTTTAGCTTCGGTAAGAGTCATTGGCGACAGGTAAACTTTTTTTAATTCATAAATATGATCATCATTTTGATCCACGGGCCCAATAATCTCAAATCCTTGTTTGCTTTTCACGTAATGGGTTTTTGGGAAAAAATTTATACTGCAGGTGATAATAATTTTTCTATATGATTTTGCGAGATTGAAAATCTGTCTGAGTCGTTGATAGGGGTGATTGCCGGCGCTGGTATCCTCATCAAAACCGTCAAGAAACAATACACTGTTTTTTTTATCGGAAGATGAGAGGATCAATTGGTCTGCATTTTGTAAGCTTAATGGAATGAGAACCAGGTTACCCCGTTTTTTTTTGGGTTTTTTTTTAGTATGGAGGTAATAGTTTAGTGCAAAGATCGTTTTGCCGGCTCCTGAACCTGCCAGTATGAGAAAATGCCTTGAGCGTGCATCACGATCAAGAAACATATCCAACACCTTGGTTAAGTCATTCCGCTTTGCTTTTTTGTTTTTTTGGTAGGGGTGGGTTTCCTGAATCTTTGGAGGGATATAGCATGTACTGGCTCGGATGATGGTTTGTTGATCATAAATATCGTTTTGGGTAAAGTGTTTAAATTGCTTGAGATATTCTTTTTTACGCCATTTGGGGGTCAGGAAATTGAAAATGATTTTCAGCCCGGCTGCTATAGCCAGTATGCAGATTGCGTAAATGCATATTTTTATGAAAAGCAAAAGCATATTCAACTATACCACCAAATAGGCTAAACGCAAAAGAACAAATATGCCAAATAAATAATATCCTATAAAAATTTGTAATTCGATTCTCAATGAGATAAACTGCTTATATTGATACAGCGTTTGCCCATAAAGGTAAGGTGTTTAATAATCAGGAGCAAGCAGGAAACATGTCGGAAAATAAAAATATTTTGGATTGCAAAAGCTTATCTATTTTGGTGGTAGACGATATGAAAAGCATGCGTCAGACCATTCGAAAAATGTTAAAAAGCTTAGACATTGGAACTGTTTTATTGTTTGCTGAAAACGGTAGAGACGGGTTGAGAGTATTGAGAAGCTCAAAATGCGATCTTGTGATTGTTGATTGGAATATGCCGGTGATGAACGGCATTACAATGCTTGAAAAACTCCGTGATGATCCTGCTTTAAGAGACCTTCCCGTTATTATGGTTACTGCGGAAGCGGAACGGGACATTGTTTCAGAAGTAGCTGAAATTGAGGTTGACGGCTATTTGTTGAAACCCTTAACCCTTAAATCGCTGGACACAAAAATCAAAACAGTAATCAATAAAATGAATCATCCCGATCAAGTCACCAGGTACCGGAAACTAGCCAGGGGGTTTGAAGAAAATGGAGACTATGGGGCTGCTGTTGAACAGATAAGAAAGGCGTTGAAACACAAACCCAATGCGTCAAGATTGCTTCGCCAGATGGGATTGCTACATTTTCGATTGAAAAAAAATAAGATAGCAGAAAAATGCCTGCTAAAGGCTGTTTCGGTAAATAATCAGGATACAATTTCCCTGGTTTATCTTGCAGATTATTACTTGAAACGAAATGATCTTAAGAAGGCCGCTAATTTCTATCTTCGCGTCCTTTCGCTTAGTGCAAAATATAATGACAGGGCATTTGATATAGGCAAAAAATTGCTTAAAAATAATTTAAGATCCTTGTCACTGGGTATTTTTTCTAAAGTATTGGTGCAATCTAAAAAACAGAACGCTGCAAGGGAACAAATTATCGATATCTGTCTTTCTAATAATGAATTTGAATATCCCAAAGAATTGCTTGAGCAGGCGATAAAAGAAAATCCTTCAAATTATGACATGGTTTTTAGAGCCGGGCAGATTTTTATCGATGCAGGTGACTGGGAAAAAGCGTTACGGTATTTTGAGAATGTTGATCGTCATGTCAGGGGGCATGTTGAAGCAAAACTGCAAATAGCAAAAATATATTATATGAATCGGAGAATATATAAAGCAGATGACTATTTGAATCAAATTTTGCGTATAGAACCAAATCATGAGGAAGCAATTGTGCTTCGAAGAGAACTCTAATTTTTTTTAATAAAACTTCTCACAGGTTTTTATGGGTGCTATAGCCTGTCGTAGGAACTTGAATTAAGATATTCTTTCTTTACAAAGACAGGGATTTTTTTTAATATAATAGAGCCTGACCGACCGGCATCAATCTGGTAGTGTTCGTTTCGTGCCGCAAGTCGGGAAAGTCGCAAATCACAATTCGGACCCTTTAAAAGAGGAGGAGAGCTATGGTAGACATTGAATTCATTTAAGAACTGGATATTTTTAAGAATCTAACGGATGATGAACTGAAAAAAATTCTTGGTCTGTGTTCCCTGAATGATTATCAATTAGGTGAAAGACTCTTTTGTGAAGGCGATCGTGCAACTGATATGTGGATTGTCGTTGATGGCGGCGTTGAACTCAGATTTGAAATGCCGAATGCGAAAACCAGTACTAATGAGACCACACTTACGTCTCATCATAAAAATATTCCGGAATCACAGATTTTTGGATGGTCCTGTTTTATTGAACCATATAAAATGAAGCTTTCAGCCTATTGTACTTCCCGAAGATGCAAGATTCTTAAGATCGACGCTCAAAAATTAAATAAATTGATGGAAGAGGATACCGCCCTTGGATTTAAGATCATGCGGTATATTGTCCAGGTTGTGGGCTACAGGTTTTCACAAATGAAGGAAGAAACAGCTAAATTCATGGGCATTAATATGATGAATTCCTGGTAGAAACAATCCCCTAAGGGCATGTCATACTCTGATACGAACTTAAGGGCTCACTCAAAAAATAACTTTAAATTTTGAGAGCCGATTCATCCCGCCCGGTCGCGTTGTGAAAATACGACATATCTTGATATGCCTTCGTTTCAACATCTTATCGGCCAGGCAACTCAAATCTCAAAATTGGTAATTAATTTTTGAGTGAGCCTTAAATAAGAGCGATTTTATTTAATGGAATCGCTCTTGTCCTTAAAATTATTCGCATGATACACTGTTTATTTCTGGTGTATGACGGAAGAAGGCAGGCAAAAGGTTATAAAAAACTCGATATTTATTCAGAGCCATTTAGAGCCGTGGTGTATGAGTGTTTGTGTCCAGGCGAAAATACGATTGCTTCCTTCGTTATTTAAATCGGTGCTGCATCTTTTTGATACTCAAGAATTCAGCTATAAATCATGAAGCTGTCCGGGCCGTATAGTTTTCGTTGACAAAAATTAAGAACCGATCCTGCTATTCAACCGGTAACACAAGGAGTTGTCAAAGAATGGGGTCAAAAAGAAAGAGAAAGTACCAAAAACAAGGCAAATTTAACATCCAGGTTGCAAGACAGTGTAAAATAGCTCGTTCATTGATGTTTGGCAATAAATTGGAAGAAGCGGAATTATTGTTGATATCGGCACTTTCAATAGAACCGAAAGATACCTTTGTATTGGTAGGGTTAGGGGATGTAAAGCGGCGAAAAAAACAATTTGCAGCTGCCATTGATCACTATCAACTATGTCTGGCATATGATCAGACCAATAGGTATGCTCTTGCCGGTCTCGGTGATGCCTACCGGGGCAATCGAAATTTTGACCTGGCCATTAAAGTGTGGACAAAAACCGTGTCAATTTATCCGACTTGTTTTCAGGTCATTACCCGGTTGGCAGATGCGCTGTTGAAAATCGGATTGTTAAACAAAGCCCGTGATCTTTATTTAAAGGCACTCAAAATTAATCCGGAAGATCAATTTGCCCTTTCCGGATTAGGCAACCTATACGTTCGCCGGCGATTGTACCGTGAAGCCAGACCCCTGCTTAAAAAGCTTGTTGAAAAACAAAAAAATAATCCCAGAGCATTAGGAGCATTGGCCAATTATTACCGCAAGCAGGATATGTATGAAAAAGCAATTTCAATTTTTGAACGAATCCTGTCGATTGATTCCTATAATGTATATGCACTGGATGGCACGGCAGATTGTGCCAGGGGCCTGAAAAAGTATGCCTTATCCATTACTATGTGGGAAAGGGCCATAGAAGCAGGCATGAATCCTGTGGTGGCTAAAACCAGAATTGGCGATTGTTATCTCCAACTGGGCAAGATGGATCAAGCCCGGGAGTGCTATGGGGCGGTTTTGTCAAAAACGGATTACAAATATGCATTGTTTGGTCAAATCAAATTACTTGAATCGGAAACGGTCAATGAAGAATCAAAGCTGAAAAGTGCTGCTGAAATTTTCAACAGGTTGTTTGATCAGGAATCCAAAGACACACGAATCCTTTATGAATATAACACGTTTAAAGACAGGTATCCCGACATAGTTTCGTTTTACCAGCCGCCTGGGTCTTCTATATCTACATGAATATCATTTTTTTAAATGATTTCTTTAATCAGCCAGTCTTTAAATTCCATTACTCCGGGTTTTGCTAAATTCTTTTCGGGCCAGGATATATAGTAGGTGCCGGTCTTTACCCGGGTATATTTAAAGGGGGCGATAAGCCTTCCTGTGTTCAGATCCTCTTTGATTAAAAGCCTGTCTCCCAAGGCTATGCCCAACCCGGCTGTGGCAGCCTGTAATGCGGCATCATCAATTTCAAAAACCTGACCCCGTTCAAATGAGAGTCCCTTTATATTGGCCTGGGCAGCCCAGGTCCGCCATTCCAACTGGTTCGGGCTGTTGTGGAGCAACGGAAAATGCTTTAGATCGGATGGCTTTTTAAGGCGTGGTTTTATGTTCAGCAGTTTTGGGGAACAGACCGGAATGAGGCGTTCTTCAAGGATTGTTTTACGGATAACCCCAGTTTTTTTATCGCCCCTGTAGGTAATTGCCACATCAAAGTTTTCCCGCTTAAAATCAGCATTGATATTGGAGGTTGTGAACCTTATCTGTATATCCGGGTGGAGGGCCTGAAATTTGTGGAGCCTTGGGACCAGCCACCGGATGGCAAAAGTGGGATGGACCTTGAGGCTTAAGTCTCTGGTCTGGTTTTTCAATGTCTCAACAGCATTGGTCATTATGTCCAGGGCCTCTGTGATTGGAAAAAGCAGTATCTGACCCTGGTCTGTCAGGGAGAGTTTCCTATGGAGACGGTGGAAAAGAATGACTTTTAAATCTGCTTCGAGCAGCTTGACCTGTCGCGAGACAGCACCCTGGGTGACATGCAGCTCTCTGGCCGCCATGGTAAAACTCAAGTGCCGGGCAGACGCTTCAAACGCCCTTAAAGCATTTAAAGGCAGGCTGGCCCTGTCTTTAAATTTTAGCATGAGTTTTTCTCATGAGTTTTATGTGATATAATCATTTGATCTTTAATATATAGAACATTATAATCTATTAAAAGAGATTTTCTCATGCTTTATATGAAATTATACTGCAAACCAGTATAATATTTCATAATTAATTGTGTGCAACCTTCTGCTCGAAAGGCCAAGGCTGCGCATGGCCGTTAGCAAAAAAAGGAGATACGACTTATGGAAACACGGAACTACATACATATTGAAGATAAATTCGGGGCACATAATTACAAACCATTGGATGTGGTACTGTCTAAAGGAGAGGGTATCTGGGTCTGGGACATCGAGGGCAACCGGTATATGGATTGCCTGTCCGCATATTCCGCCGTGAATCAGGGACATTGTCATCCGAAAATAAGAAAAGTGCTGGTGGAGCAGTCCGAGAAACTGACCTTAACCTCAAGGGCGTTCAGAAACGATCAGCTGGCTCCTTTTTACGAAGAAATTTGTTCCCTGACACAATCCCATAAGGTGCTGCCCATGAACAGTGGCGCCGAGGCTGTGGAAACCGCGATCAAGTCTGTCCGTAAATGGGGATACGAGCACAAGGGTGTTGAAAAGAATCAAGCCGAAATCATTGTTTGTGAAGAAAATTTTCACGGCAGAACCCTGGCAATTGTCGGGTTCAGCACAGATGACAATGCCAGAAAGAGTTTTGGTCCCTTTGCACAGGGCTTCAAGATCATTCCGTTTGGGGATGCCAAAGCCCTTGAAGCTGCCATTACTCCCAACACAGTGGCTTTTATGGTGGAACCTATCCAGGGAGAAGCCGGCGTTAAGATTCCGCCCGAGGGATACTTAAAGGAAGTTCGAAAAATTTGTACGGATAATAATGTGGTCCTGATTTTAGATGAGATTCAGACAGGCCTGGGGCGAACCGGAAAACTTCTGGCTGAAGAGCACGAGGGTATCCAGGCAGATCTGACACTGATCGGAAAAGCATTGTCAGGAGGATTTTACCCGGTGTCTGCGGTATTGTCCAATGAAGCCGTTCTGGGTTTGCTCAAGCCAGGCCAGCATGGCAGTACCTTTGGCGGAAATCCACTGGCCTGTGCCGTTGCCAGAGAAGCCCTAAAGGTATTGGTTGAAGAAGGCATGGTGGAAAATTCAGAGAAAATGGGCGCCTATTTTTTAAGCGAACTTAAAAAGATCAACCATCCGGCCATCAAGGAAGTCAGGGGCCGTGGGCTGATGATCGCCCTTGAACTAAAAGAAGATTTCGATTTATCAGCGCGGCAGGTCTGTGAGCAGTTGATGTCGATGAAAATTTTATGCAAAGAGACACATACCTATACCATTCGTTTTGCGCCGCCACTGATTATTAAAAAGGATGAAGTGGATTTTGTCCTGGACAAGATCAGGCGTGTATTTGAAGCATAAAGGAATGAATCTAATGGCAAAAAAAATCAGTGTTATCGGAGTTCCCATGGATTTTGGACAGCAGCTTCGCGGGGTCGACATGGGACCTGCCGCTGCCAGGTATTCTGGATTGATTTCAAGACTTAGGGCATTGGGACATGAGGTTGTTGACACAGGTGATGTCAGCATTCCCATTAGGGATTACGATGCTGATACAGATAAGTATGTCAAAGAAATTACTCAGATTTGCGAGTCCATATACAAAGCCGGTAGACAGGTTGTCAAAAAAGGACGTTTCCCTTTATTCATCGGTGGAGATCACTCCATCGCAGTGGGAACAGTTGCTGCCGTTACAGATGATAAACCCACAGGCTTGATATGGATTGATGCCCACGGGGATTTTAATACCCCCCAGACCTCCCCTTCCGGAAATATTCACGGAATGCCCCTGGCAGCGCTGATAGGAGAGGGGCATAAGTCTCTGGTTAACGTGGGACACCCGGGTGCTAAAATTTCACCTGAAAATGTCGTTATGATCGGTCAAAGAGATCTGGATCCCAATGAGAAAGCCCGGCTGAAAAAGGCAGGTATTACCGTATTTACCATGCGCTCTATTGATGAACAGGGCATCAGTTCAGTTGCCAATAAAGCTTTGATGAAATTTGTTCATTTAAAGAGGATTCACCTGACCGTGGACATGGATGCCCTTGATCCGATTGAGGCACCAGGTGTAGGAACACCCGTTCCAGGTGGGATCACCTATCGGGAAGCCCATCTGTTAATGGAGATCCTTGCAGATTCACAAAAAGTCACATCCATGGATCTGGTTGAGATTAATCCCATTCTCGATATTGCCAATAAAACAGCTGAGCTGGCAGTTGAATTGACCCTGTCTGCATTGGGAAAAAGTATTTTGTAAAGATAAATTTTTCAATAGTGCCCGACCGAAAACTGCCAATTTTTCCGATTGCTGCGTTGACCATAAACTAGAATCGTTACAATGCTCTATGTATCCATCCGGTTAGAATTTTTGCCCGTATTGTACTCAAAAAAAAAATTCAGGTTGTTCGGTGGGGGTGGAAAAACCATCAAGACTTGCATAAACATCGACCATAATTGAGCCCAATACCTCGAAATCCTCGGGGTTTATATCACGTATTTCAATCTTTAAAAATTCTTTCATTTAGGACCCGGTCAAAATGTAATTTTTGAGTGGGTCCTTACTTTCGAGGGTAATATGAACCAATTAACATGGCCCGTTGTGTTTGTTGTCATGTCTTTTTCGGGTGGGCATACGCTTTTGCCGGAATGATTTCAAACGTATTGCTGTCCGGGAACTGCCAGTACAGTTTCAGGACAGCGGCCCCCTTGTGCTGAAAATATTTAATTTTAAGTGAATACCAGCCTCCGGCCGAAACGGTTATCGGGTCAGAAATTTTAAATCGATCAGAATGCCGCCATGAATCGTTTAGAACTATCCGATCGCCAATAAACACCATAACCCCGTCATTTGAAAGAGTCCGCAGGTAATAGGTGCCTGCATGGGGGAAATGGATCAGTCCTACCATCCTCACGCCCACTTTTGTAGACAGACCACTGCCAAAAACAGGTCCTTTGCCGAACTGATGATCAATGATCTTGATTGGCTCACCTGCTTTTCCCCAGGTTTCTTCTAAATCCCCAGAAGGCATTTGTGAAATGTGCTGATAGTTTTTATCATCAGCATTGTAATACCTGACTTCCAGGCCGGCCTGTAGCGTAGATGGATTCATCGGCAACAGAGCGGTCGGTGTTTTTGCGCCGACACCGGCGCAACTGTTCAGCATCAAAACTGCTGAGGCCACACAAAGACACAGGGCAATAGACACCATTTTTGTCTTTTTTTTACAATTTCTTAATTTAATAACCATAATTAACCTCCTTTTTTATCTTCCGTAAGCTTCTGATACGCTCTTTTCGGACTTTGAACTGCAATGTGCTTTTTTAAACCGAACAAATCTTTTAATATCCTTATCATAAAGACTTTCATTTTTTTTTATAGTATCATACCATATAGAATCCTCTGCTGGTAGTATGCTTTGCTTGAATAATAAAATACCGAAAGAAGACAAGATCAAGGAATTGTAAATTAGGCAGGTTTGATTTTTGCATTAACATCAAGGATTGAGCAAGAAAAAAAGAATTTAGGATAGCCCCATGAATAGAAATTTACATCTTCCGTCCACAGCAGATATCAATCTGGTATTAAATCTTGAAGATAAAAAACTGCCGAGTTTTCCCCAGGTCGCGGCAAAATTGCTGGAGGCCTTCAGGGAGGATACAGCCTCACTGGAAGACCTGTCAAAAATTGTTGGGACCGATCCGGGCCTTTCTGTTCGGATATTGGAAATCGTTAACTCCGCCATGTATGGTCTGGGGCGAAAAATTACTGCATTGTCCGAAGCAATGGTATTTTTGGGGTTAAGTGAGATCAAAAAACTGGCCATTGAGATGACGGTATTTGACAAGTTGTTTAAATCCGGTCGATCCACGGCATTTGATCGATTGTTGTTCTGGCGGCATAGTCTTAGCGTGGCTGTGTTGAGTTCCCAAATTGCAAAGGAAGTCGGATATCCGGAGCCGGAAGAGGCATATATATCCGGACTTCTCCATGATGTCGGGAAAATATTTTTAGATATTCGAGGACGGAAAAATTACGGTGAATTTATTGTAAAACTGTCAACATCCACAGACTTGGTTATCGAAAAAGAGAGAAGCGTCATCGGGCTTGGACACGATGATGTTGGTGCCTATCTGTGTTCTTCATGGAAATTACCTGAAAAAATAACACAAGTGGTGAAATATCATCACCAACCGTTTGGGCAACTGGACCTGCCACATGAAGAAAAAAGATTAATATCCATTGTTTCGTTTGCCAATTTCTTGTGCTGGACCCAGGGTATCGGGTCGTTTGATTTTATCCGTCCACCCATTCTGCCACCGGAAGTTGCAGAAACACTCAAGCCTGAAACACTTGATGTGACCTGCTGCATCAATCATATGAACACTGAAATTGAAAAGATTTCAGAATTTTATCAATTTGTTTTTCCATCTGCGGATGAACTCAGAGAAAATATTCTTGAGGCTAACCTGAAGTTGTCCCGGGCAAACACCCGATATTATTACCAGGAAGACCCTCTGGCCAGGGTGAAAGATAATACACGCAATAAAATATCTTCCGATATGGATTTTGAGCTTGGCAAATCTCTTGCCAGGGCCAAAAGTATTAAAGAGGTTCTGGATATCGTCATGTACCAGATTGGCCGTGTTTTTGAACCCCAGAACTGGTCAATACTGCTCAAGGATCAGAAAACCTCCGATATGGTTTTCAGCATTGTTGTCGGTATTAACAAGGATAAGCTCAAAGGGGCAAAACTACCCAAAGGGGAAGGGATTGCAGGGTTTATTATGCAAACCGGAGAATCCCTGGTGATTGAAGATGTGGAAACCGATAAGCACTTCAGCAAGCGTGTGGATAAACACACGGGATTTGAAACCCGGTCTATTATCGGCACACCCTTAAAGACAGGCGGTAAAATTTTCGGTGTGATTGAGTTGATCAACCGAGTGGGTGATGAACCATTTAGCCAACAAGATTTAGATCTGTTATCCTCCATCGCGGAATATGCAGCCATTGCCATTGAGAGAGCCTATTATAACCAGACGTTGACAACCCTTGCCACAAAAGACGCATTAACCGGATTGAAAAATCGATGGAGTTTTGAGCGTGCGATAAGCAATAAAAATGAGATGATCAAAAACTACGGCAGTATTTTTTCAATACTGATCATTGATATACAGGGGCTTCGACATATCGCTGCCAAGGGTATAGATCCGGATGATATCTTGAAAAAAATGGCCAGTGAAATGGTCAGAACCAAACGGCGCGAGGATGATATTTTCCGATATGGAGAAAACACTTTTGTTATTGTCCTGCCGCAAACATATTCGGACGGATCGCAAATAGCAAAGAATAGATTGTCTACAAGACTTTCCCAGGCAATTGATGAAAACAGCAAGCTGCCTGTAAAAATTAATATTTTCACGCAAACCATTGGCGATGAGGACACCGACCAGCTCAAACAGATGATCAGCGATTCTCTTTCCAAATCAATTGAGCCGTTAAAAGAAAATACCGTGGCGGATTTAGAATATAGCCTCCAGGAGCTTCTTGAAAAGGATAAAGAGAAACAGTCCGGAAAAAAAGACAAGGAAAAAAATCCTGGTAAAACCGTATCCTTGGGCGGCCGGTTTGTCCGTCTTAAAACCGGTGAATCAGCTCACATGAGAGTGGAGCAGGTGTCCCTGAAAACCATTGGATTCAGGATTTCACGATCCCACCGTATTCAGACAAACGATTTTTTAGATATCTCTTTTATATTGGATAATATAAAAAAAGATCTTGTGGAAAGACGGATTGTGGTCAGGGAAATACAGGGGAATTTTGTGGTTGCGGATTTCTACAATCCACCACCATATGCCAAAAATCTCGGATTTTATCTCATGAGCTGATTCATGGGCAGGGTAAATGTATGTGATTTGTTCAATCCAATGAATTTAGTACGTTCTGTTTTAACGTTACATTCCGTTCAAAACTCACAGCTATCCATGTGCCGTAAAACATTTGTACCAAATGCATTACGGTATCTGTAAATTAAAAGATTATAATTAACGATGCCGGCACCCATTAAATAATGTATAGTATGAATGGGTATACGTGTGGTGATGAGTTTCTTGTCGGTCCTTTAGAAAACAACAGGTGGAAGAAATGATGCATTTTTTTATAATTGGTATGGTTCTTGGCCTGTCCGCAGGCCTCGCTCCCGGGCCTTTGTTGACGCTGGTTGTTTCTGAAACCATACAGCATGATATTCGGGCAGGTATTAAAGTTGCCCTGGCTCCTTTGGTGACGGATTTGCCCATTGTTGTGCTCACGGTTTTTATTTTGTCTCGCCTGTCCGGCTTTCACACTGTTTTAGGCTCGATTTCCATTGTGGGCGGCGTTGTAGTGATGGGGATGGGTATTGGCGGGATAAGAACAAAAGGCTTGGAAATTCAAATTGAGAAATCCAGACCACATTCTTTGTTGAAAGGTGTGCTTGTTAATGTGCTGAGCCCCCACCCGTATCTGTTCTGGTTGAGTGTGGGCGCACCAACCATGGCAAAGGCAAATAAAGTGCATCTCTTTGCAGCAGTATTGTATGTGATCGGTTTTTATCTTTTTTTAATCGGTTCAAAAATTGTGATGGCTGTTCTGGTGGGAAAATCCAAGTCTATTCTAAAAGGTCGTGTCTATATTTTTATCATGAAGTTTTTAGGCGTGCTTTTGTGTTTTTTGGCGCTGTTTTTGTTTAAAGACGGGTTAGGCTTATTGGGTTTTTTTTCATAGCAAGTATCTCCAAATTGATTGGGATGCTTTAAAGAGCAAACTGATAGATTTTGATATTCTAACAGATTCCTGATTATTAGTACAATGAACAATTTCAAGCCAGGTTTTCTAAAAGGGCTGTTTCCAGTCAAATTCTCTCGATGTTACCGTGTGTTCCATTCTCTGGATGCGGCGTTCGATGTTTTCAAATTTTCTTTTGACCCGGTTGATAGCAGATTTGTGTGAATGTGTATATGTATCATAAAATTCCTGGTCTTTTTCATTTTTTAAGGGAGACACAGGTTCAATCTTGAGTAGCAGACCCGCGATAATATACATCACACCGATTGGCCAGAAGCCTGTGAAAAGGAAGAGAAAAAAAGCGATGGTTCTGGTCCAGAAGATGCTGAAATTAAAGTATTCGCCAAGTCCCCTGCAGACCCCCATGAAAATGCCGCGCCTGGAACGGTAAATACCTTTGCTGGTTGCCAGTGTTTCAATCCGGTCTTTAAGGCTGTTGTACCGGTGTTTGCAGTTGTAAAATTTATGCCGGTTCCTATTTTGGTGATACCTTCTCATTTGTTGAAATCCTTTCTTTGCCGCTCAATTAATATGGTTTCAAGCGCTTCAACCCGTTCTTCCATTTTGGATAATCCATGATAGATGTCCTGGATCATCTGGGTTTCATCGGTTTGTGCCTGTTTGTCTTTTTTTGATATTCCACCGGTTTTAGAGACTTTGATGATACCGATAATCAGCAGTCCAATGGTAGTGACTAATAAAATTGCCCCGCCGATGCAGATTGCTACTATAAGTGCCCCAGTCATGATGTCGTTACTCCCGTTAGATCGAATCTGGATGGTCTATGCATCCTTTGTCTCGTCATCTTTTGTGGATTGGAAAGATTTTAATTTGTCGAGCTCCGCCTCAATATCATCATCGGCTTCTAAGGCATCAAACTCCTCTTCAAGGCTTGAGTGACGACCATAGTTAACCAGGTCTGCCTCTGCCTCCATCCGTTCTATATGATTTTCAAGTTCGTCAAATTTATTCATGATCTCGGAGCTGTCAGCCCGTCTTATCTCTTTGTGGGCCTGTTTTTTTCGCTGGGCACGGATGTGGCGCTGGACGAGCATGCGTTGTTTTTCCCTGGCAGACTTGAGTTTTGTTTCAAGTTCGGTGATATCATCTCGGTATTGCTCAATAATGACACCCAGTTCTGTTAACTCTTCATCCACCACATCATTTTTCTGGGTATATCTTCTTTTTTCCTGCAGGGCCTGGCGTGCTAAATTGTCTTTCCCTTTATTTACTGCAAGCTCTGCTTTACGGGACCAGAAATTTTCTTGTTCCTGGATATTGTCCAGATACCGTTCCACTTTTTTCTGGTTGGCGATGGTATTTGCACAGGCGGCTTTGATTTCGATCAGAGTATCTTCCATTTCTCTGATCATCAGTTTGATTAATTTTTCCGGATCTTCTGCATTGTCCAGCATGGAGCTGATGTTTGATGCGACGATGTCTTTAAATCTTGTGAAAATCCCCATTTTTTGTCTCCTTGAGGTTATGTTTTGAATGTTTTTTTCTTAAAACTTGAAGATCTAACATAGCATTTAGTGTGCCAAGCTGGATTTTAGGTTGTATTATTCAACAATTATAAATGGTTATCTTGTTTGACAATTTTTTTTAGTTTTGGTAGTATGGGCCGTTAACTGGCTATATAAACCATATATTGGTCACGTATTTAAAAATCAAGTTGCCGCGGAGGGTGCAGAATGTTTTCAAATCAAGGTCAGGGGGACGGCAGGAATATGCCCGAAGCATTGGGGCAGTCAGAGGCATTTTTTGAATTTCAAGAACAATTGTCAGCTGTGGCTCCCATAGAGAGGCCCGTACTGATTCTGGGGGAGCGGGGTACTGGAAAAGAGCTGGCTGCATCCAGGATACATTTCTTGTCTAAGCGATGGCAAAAACCTCTGGTCACATTAAACTGTGCTGCGTTGACACCCGGGTTGATCGGCTCGGAACTGTTCGGTTATGAAAAGGGGGCGTTTACCGGGGCCTTTGCCAGGCAGACGGGGCGGTTTGAGAAGGCATCCGGGGGTACCTTGTTTTTGGATGAGATGGGTACGATCCCCATGGAGGTCCAGGAAAAAATATTGCGGGTGGTTGAATACGGCAGTTTTGAGCGTGTAGGCTCATCCACATCAATTGATGTTGATGTTAGGATTGTTGCTGCCACAAATGCTGATTTGCCATTTATGGCTCAGTCGGGAGAGTTTAAACAGGATCTGCTTGACCGGCTCTCTTTTGAGGTGATTTATGTGCCACCGCTGCGTGAAAGAAAAGATGATATTCTTTTTTTAGCCAATCATTTTGCAGCAAGAATGGCTTTTGAACTGGGTCGTGATGAGGTGCCGCAAATTTCTGCTTCGGCATCAAGCAGACTTAATGCATATTCCTGGCCGGGGAATATACGGGAATTAAAGAATGTAATTGAACGTGCGGTCTACAAGTCTTGCAGCGATGAGATTGATAAGATCTCATTTGACCCTTTTGGTCATTCTTATGGAAGGGGTCTTTATAAAAAGAACGAGAATAAGAAAGGTGGGGAAAAGAGGAATGGAGCAAGGGCGGATAGAGAGCGGGGTAAAGAAATAAAATCCAAGCAAGGCCAGGATTTGGAAAGATTGGGCAGCGATGAAGTGGGAATTGATCCGGAAAGATCCGATCTGTTTATCAAGGCGTTAGGTAAGCCCTTTAAAGAGGCAATTGTTGATGTTGAGTTTTATTTGTTGTCCATAGCCCTGCAAGCCTGTCAATTTAACCAGAAAAAAGCAGCAATGCGCCTTGGTTTGACATACGACCAATTTAGGGGATTGAAAAAAAAACATGCACAAAGATTGATTTAAAGCCAGACAATTCACTATAATGAACAAGATCTATTCTCGGGTTACCTAAAAAATGATGACCTGAAAGGACATGGTATCAAAGGTTTAAGTTATGTTGTAGCGGTTGGTAAAAAACGGTTGACCGCAATGTAACCATTTTGTATCATGGTGCCCATATTGTTCATAATGATGAACGCCTGATTGCCAAAGTTAAATTGATTTGATGTCTTAAATAATGGCGGAGATGATAAAAATGGAGATCTTTATCAATGGATGTTAAAATACTCATAATCCATCCGGAAAAATGCAATAATTGCGGGGACTGTGAAACAGCATGCATTAATACAAAAGCAAGTTTAACCAGTCCCGGGTTGTCCTGTATCCGAATCCTGAAAGATACAGATGACCCAAACTTTTTTTTACCGATTGCCTGTAAACAGTGTGAAAATGCACCTTGTCTTGCAACATGCCCCAAAGAAGCCATCCATCGCGATAATGATCTGGATCTGGTTCTGATTGACCGGTCAAAATGTGTAGGATGCGGCATGTGTGTTTCTGCCTGCCCATTTGGTGCAATGAAACTGGATAAACAAAAAGCCAAATCTTATAAATGTGACCTGTGCGGCGGAGACCCTGAATGCGTAAAAGCCTGCGAACCCCAGGCACTTGAGTACAAAGATGTTGAGAACCTTAAAATTCCCAATATGGTTGGCATCGCAGGGCATTTTGCCCGGTTGGCAAAACCGTAACTGATGACGTCGTAAACCTGTTGGAATAGTAAATTAAGGAGAGTTGTAAGATGTCCTTTTTTAAAGTAAATGAAGACTGCAATGGATGCCTGGCCTGTGTGCAGAACTGTCCTGCCGGAGCATTGAATTTTTTTGATCAGGATGAAAGCCGTAAAATCATGCACAATATGTCTCTTTGCGCCAGATGCGGTCATTGCTGGCGGATTTGCCCGCAGGATGCCATTGAATTTAAGTATTTGATCACCGGCAGATTCGATCTGGTTAAAACATTAGACCTGGTTCATTGTGAGGTTTGCGGCGAACCCATTTATACTACAGATCTAAAAAATACCGTGGCCAATGCAACGGCAAAAAATATTGTTGCCTTGTGTCCGGATCATAAGGGATCGGAACCTGTAAATGTATGGAAAAAGCTTGCTAAGAACAAAGCGGGGAAACCAGCGGGGAAACCGGCGGGGAAACCGGCGGTTGAACCGGCGGGGCAAAGTGCTGAATAATCTGGTCAATCTGGTCAATCTGGTCAATCTGGTCAATAGGAGATGAATAATGATAGTTGGCGAACATAAACCCATTGAAGAAATTATTGAATCGGTAAAAGAGTATACCAATGTGTTGGTGGTTGGGTGTCAAACCTGTGTGTCAGTCAGTCTTACCGGTGGGGATCGGGCTGCCCGTCAGTTAACCGAGGCCCTTTCAAATGCGTTTAAAAATGAGAAAAAGACCCATATTTTTGAAAATGATATGTTGGAAAGACAATGCGAACGCGATTGGATTGAACCTTTTTTTAATTTGCCAAAAGGTATTGATGCCATTTTGTCCCTGGCGTGCGGTGCGGGTGTTCAGACCATGGCTGATGCGTTTGCTGGAATCCCCGTCCTGCCGGCATTGAATACCACCTTTATCGGTGCCCTGGATCAACCGGGTGTATTGGATGAAAAATGTGCTGGTTGCGGTGATTGTATTTTAGGACTTACCGGCGGTATCTGTCCCATTGCCAGGTGTGCCAAACGATTGTTCAACGGTCCCTGCGGTGGTTCTGCAAAAGGCAAATGTGAAATCA